>CABQCM010000252.1 GCA_902462665.1 uncultured Oscillospiraceae bacterium
AAACAGGTCGCTACTCTGGGCCCTATCATTCACAATACGCAGGTGGTGGACGATTTGGGGAGCCGCGGCGTGGTAATCGCCCATTCGGTGGATGAGATACCCGAAGGCGCGATGCTGGTCATCCGTTCCCACGGGGTCGATCGCGCTACCATCGAAACGCTGGAACGATTGGAGATTGCTTATACCGACGCTACCTGTCCTTTTGTGCGTAAAATTCATCAGATTGTTTCGTCCGCGTCGGCTGCGGGAAATGCAATTCTTATTGCGGGCGACCGCGATCATCCCGAGGTTCGGGGAATTCGAGGACACTGCGGGGACAACGCTTATGTTTTTGGAAACCAGGAGGAATTGGAAAATTTGTTGCAAAACAACGAAATTTTAGCCAATCATCCCATTACAGCCGTCTCACAAACGACTTTTCACGAGGGTTTATGGAAAAAATGCGCCCAAATGATAAAAAAAGTCTATACAAACGCGACAATCTTTGATACAATATGTAATGCTACGTCTCAACGCCAGCAGGAGGCGGAGGCTCTCGCTCAGGTCAGCGACCTCATGGTGGTCATTGGCGGCCGGCAGAGTTCCAACACCGCAAAGCTGCGGGACGTGTGTGCCCCATATTGTCCGACCTGTCTTATCGAAACGGCAAAAGAACTTCCCGCCGCTTTGGTGAGAGGGGCCAGGCGAATTGGGGTAACCGCGGGCGCGTCCACGCCTGCCGGTATCATAAAGGAGGTTCAAAAAACCATGTCTGAAATGTTAGACAACGTGTCCAATCCCGAACAAACTGAATCGGTTGCCGCAGCCAATGAAGAAGTCAACACCGAGCCTGTTGCAGCCGAACCCCCTGCCCAGGTCGTGGAAGAGGCTGCAACGAAGAGCTTTGATGAAATGACCTACGAGGAGGCGCTCGAAGCGTCTCTCAATAATATGAACACCGACCAAAAGGTCAAGGGCGTTGTTCTGGCTATCACTCCCACCGAAATCCAGGTGGATATCGGCCGCAAGCACGCGGGCTATGTGCCGGTGGATGAGTTCTCCTACGATCCCGCTATCAACGCTCACATTGCCGAGCATGTTCAGGTGGGGGATATCCTCGATCTGATCGTGATGCGCACGAACGATCAAGAGGGCACGGTCATGCTCTCTAAGCGCCGTTTTGACGCTTCCCATAATTGGGAAGATATCTGCGCCGCCTCGGAGACCGATCAGGTGCTCGAGGGCCGGGTGACCGACGTGATCAAGGGCGGTCTGCTTGTGATGGTCAACGGCGTGCGCGTTTTTGTTCCCGCTTCTCAGGCGACGCTGTACCGTCAGGAGTCGTTGGACGATATGAAGGGACAGAAGGTTTCCCTGCGTATCATCGAGGTCAATCGCAGCCGTAAGCGTGCGGTGGGTTCCATCCGGTCGGTTCTGCGTGACCAGCGCCGCGAGCAGGAGGAGAGCTTCTGGTCTAAAGTTGCGGTGGGCGACGTCTATACCGGCACGGTAAAATCCCTCACTTCGTACGGCGCTTTTGTCGATCTGGGCGGTGTGGACGGTATGGTGCACGTTTCCGAGCTTTCTTGGCGCCGGATTAAGAATCCGTCCGAGATCGTGAAAGTCGGCGATGTGATCGAGGTCTATGTCAAGGGCATCGATACGGAGAAGAAAAAGGTTTCTCTCGGCTATAAGAAAGCGGAGGACAATCCCTGGAATATCTTCCTCGGCCGCTTTGGCGAGGGGGATGTGACCAAGGTACGTATCGTGAGCATGACCACCTACGGTGCGTTTGCCAACATCATTGACGGTGTGGACGGCCTCATCCACATTTCTCAGATTGCCAACACCCGTATTGCCAAGCCGCAGGATGTGCTGGAAATCGGGCAGGAGGTTGACGCTAAGATCATTGGCATTGATATTGAGAAGAAGCGCATCAGCTTGTCCATTCGCGCTCTGCTAGAGGATGCGCCGGCCGTTGAGGACGATACGCCCGATGAGACCATCTACGAATCGGCTCCCGCAGCGGAATAAATTTTCTGATGCCATAAGCATGCTGACTCATGGCAGAAAGCGTAGTATCAAAAAATAAACAATAATAACTGTTTTGGCAGTTATTGTATCACACAGTATCGGTGCGCGGGACAACGCGGCGGGGATTTCTTCCGGCGTACTCGCGCACCGATATGTTTCAAAGGTGGATTCCGCATGATAAAAAGGTCGCGAACGTTGTCTTTGTTCTTAGCGTCATGCTTGGTGATAGCCGCTCTGGCCGGTTGCCAGGGGAGATCTTCTGCGCCGGCGCTGCGCTGGCTGTCTGATTTTAGCGGTACAGGATGGGATAGCTTTGCGGCAATCGAGCAGGCGGGGGCGGACTTTTTGGCTGCCGGCTTTACCGAGTCGTCGGATGGGGCGATGACGGATCTGTACCAGCATGGGCAGTCGGACGCTTTGCTGGTTCGAATCAATTCTAAAGGGGAACGGATTTGGGCCACGGCGTTTGGCGGTTCGTCCAACGAGGTGTTTCACGACCTTGCGGTGGTTGGCGGTACCGTGGTGGCCGCAGGGGATACCCAGTCCTCCGACGGCGATTTGCAGGTAATCTCTCCTCAGGGAGGCAGCGACGCTCTTTTGGTTTCTTTTGATAAAAAAGGGACTCCGGTGTGGGTGGCCGCGTTTGGCGGCAGCGGGGAGGATACGTTTCAGTCGGTTGCTGCTACCAGCGACGGCGGGACGATTGCCGCTGGCCGGAGTAGCTCCCGGGACGGACATTTTTCCATACTGGATGTACATGGCGATTACGATGCCTTTTTGGTCAAATACAATGCCAAAGGCACGGCGCAATGGGCTGTGACGTTTGGCGGCAGCGGCTGGGATGAGTTTACCAGCGTAGAGCAGACCCGCGACGGCGGGTACATCGCAGCAGGCTTTACGCAGTGGGCTGATGGTGATCTTGCTGGGCTGGCAGATGGGCAAAGCCGCGACGCTGTTGTTGTTAAATTCAATGCTGGCGGCGGTGTGGAGTGGAGCCGTGTTTTTTCCGGCTCGCAGGCTGATCAGTTTGTCAGCGTCGCCGTCATGCGGGACGGCTATGCTGCAGCGGGCGTTACGCAGTCCTCGGACGGAGATATGGCTGGGATGTCCAGTGCGCAGGAAGATGCCGTTGTCGTGAAGTACGATCTTACGGGCGCACAGCAATGGGTGCGTTCTCTCAGCGGCACCGGGAACGATCGCTGTACGGCCGTAGCGGTAAGCGGCAAAGAGCTTCTGGTGGCCGGTTATACGGCTTCCACCGATTTGTCTTTTGTGGATAGAGAATCCAAAGGCGGTTATGACGGCTTTGTATATCGGCTCGATTCGCATGTCGATCCACTTT
>CABQCM010000253.1 GCA_902462665.1 uncultured Oscillospiraceae bacterium
CGCTTAGCCAGAGCGTCCACCGCTATTTTATATGTGATGGAGTACCTGCACCGGCATTATGGCGAGAAAATCACGGTGGACGCTCTGGCTAAGCGGGCCAATCTCTCCCGCACTGCTTTTTATCAGCATTTTTTTGAACTGAACCACTGCTCGGTGATTCAGTATCTGACGCAGTACCGGTTGCAGCAGTCCCTTACCCTTTTAGTGAATACGGCCTCCTCCATCGCTGATATTGCTCAGGAGTGCGGTTTTTACGACAGCTCACATTACATTCGCACCTTTTCGCGAAAATATCACATGACGCCGCAGCAGTACCGTGAAAAACAAAACGGAGAACCCGGTGGTTTGCTTCGGTGAGCAGCAGATACCATTGCCGTTACTGCGCGGATTTTGTCTGTTTTATTCTTTTTCCGCGACAGGTGAAAACAATTTGTGAATTGATGCTGCAAGCCTTGTATTTCCCTTGGTAATGGGTTATAATGCCAATATAGAGATAGGTTCCATAGGATAGCGAGTGGGTTGTAAATCATAGAAAAGGACGGCAAGCATCATGTCTTTTACCTTAAACACAAAATATGCAGCGGGTTTTATTCGTGAGGATGAACTCGCCGGTATGGTTCCTCAGATTGAGGCCGCCCACAAACAGCTCCATGAGGGGAGCGGGCTAGGCAACGATTTTATTGGCTGGCTGGATCTTCCGGTCAACTACGATAAAGCGGAGTTTGCCCGCATTCAAAAGGCGGCCGAACGAATCCGCAGCGACAGCGATATTTTGATTGTCATCGGCATCGGCGGGTCGTATCTCGGCGCCCGCGCCGCCATCGAATTTGTTCATTCGCCGCTTTATAACAACAAAAAGAAGAATACGCCGGATATTTATTTTGCCGGCAACAGCATCAGTTCGGACGCTTTGCAGGAGCTTCTTGCCCTATGCGAGGGGCGGCGAGTTTCGGTCAACGTTATCTCCAAGTCCGGCACCACCACTGAGCCGGCGATTGCGTTCCGCCTTTTCCGCCGCTATCTGGAGCAACGATATGGGGTGGAGGAAGCCAGGAAACGCATTTACTGCACCACGGACCGTGCGCGCGGCACTCTCAAACAGCTTGCCGATAGCGAGGGCTATGAGAGCTTTGTCGTGCCCGACGATGTGGGCGGGCGGTACTCGGTGCTGACGGCCGTTGGGCTGCTCCCCATCGCTGTAAGCGGGGCGGATATCGAAGCCATGATGCAGGGAGCGGCGGACGCGCGCGCTGCTTACAGTGCACCGGAGCTTGCGGTCAACGATTGTTATCGTTACGCCGCATTGCGTAATATTTTATACCGCAAGGGCTACGCGGTTGAGCTGCTGACGGCTTACGAGCCGCGCATGACCATGATGGCGGAGTGGTTCAAGCAGCTTTACGGCGAGAGCGAGGGCAAGGATGGAAAGGGGTTGTTCCCTGCGTCGGCTATCTTCTCCACCGACTTGCATTCCCTTGGCCAGTATATCCAAGATGGGGTTCGCATGCTGTTTGAGACGGTTGTCTGGATCGAGCAGCCCGAGCAGCCCCTGCTGCTTCAAAAAGAGGAGAATGACGGGGACGGGCTGAACTTCCTGGCCGGAAAAACGATGGATTTCGTCAACCGTAAGGCCTTTGAGGGAACCGTTTTGGCTCACAACGACGGCGGGGTTCCCAATCTCGTGTTGTCTTTGGACAAGGCGGATGAATATCACTTTGGCTGGATGGTTTATTTTTTTGAAAAGGCCTGTGCTATTTCGGGTTACCTCATGGGGGTCAATCCCTTTAACCAGCCCGGCGTAGAAAGCTACAAAAAGAATATGTTTGCTCTGCTCGGCAAGCCGGGCTATGAGGAGCAGCGAGCCGCGCTGGAGCAGCGTCTTACTGACTGATTGTTCCACATAAGGCGGCGCGAGCCGCCGTTACCACAAATTTCGGCGTGCCGCTGCCGGAAAAGCGGAGAGCGTCCCATTGCAATTCTCTAACGGAGCAGATGGGGCGTCATGGAGGTCAAAATGGTATCCATTATTGTCGGGAACAAGGGTTCGGGAAAAACCAAGCGCTTGATTGACATGGTGAATCATGCGGCCGATGCCAGTCGTGGCAACGTTATCTGTGTGGAAAAGGGACAGAAACTGACCTTTGATGTGGCTCACCGCGTCCGTCTGGTAGACACAGAGGCATATGGAATTAACGGCTATGACGAATATTACGGCATGCTCAGCGGCCTTTGTGCGGGAAATTATGATTTGACCGATATTTTTGGCGACGCCACCTTGAAAATTGGCGGGCGGGATTTTGAGGCTCTGGCTCATTTCCTGGATCGTATTTCGGCGTTGTGGGAGGAATCCAATCCCCGCTTTACGTTCACCATTTCCTGCGATGCGTCCGAGCTTCCGGCCGGTATCGAGCATTTCGCTCAAGTACTGTAACCGGGCCTTGTATGGCAGACGCGATGTCTGCAGCGAAAAGCCAGGCGGATTCCAGCTTTATTTGAATTGATTTTATTAGGTTTTGCTTGACCTAAGATGTAAAAAATGCTAAAATAAAGAATAAGCCTACAGGGCCTCCCTTCGTTTTGAAGGGAGGACTTCCTGTTTTTATCGTCTCTGTATCGGTTTGGTGTTCCGGCCTTTCAGCGATGATGTTGTTGTGAAACTGATGAAAAAAGGATGTGGTTCCATGCCGAAGCAGCTCGATAAAATTTACGACCCCAAGGCGGTGGAAGGGCGCACGTATGAATTTTGGCAGCAGGGCGGTTATTTTCATACCGAGGCCGATCCGAGCAAAAAGCCCTATACCATCGTAATGCCTCCTCCCAACATCACCGGCCAGCTTCACATGGGCCACGCGTTGGATAATACGTTGCAGGACATACTCATCCGTTTTCGTCGGATGCAGGGTTACGCCGCTTTATGGGTGCCGGGGGTGGATCACGCTTCCATCGCCACAGAGGCGAAAATTGTCGCCGCGATGGCGGAAGAGGGGGTCACCAAGGCCGATATCGGCCGCGATGGCTTTTTGAAACGAGCGTGGGACTGGAAGGACACCTACGGAAATCGTATTACCAGCCAGCTTCGCAAAATGGGTTCCTCCTGCGACTGGGAGCGTGAACGTTTCACCATGGACGAGGGCTGCTCCAAAGCGGTGCGCGAGGTTTTTGTACGGCTGTATGAAAAGGGCTTGATTTACCGTGGGGAACGCATCGTAAACTGGTGTTCTCATTGTAAGACGTCCATTTCGGACGCTGAGGTTACTTATGAGGAAAAGGACGCCTTTTTCTATCATCTGCGCTATCCTTTTGCCGATGGCAGCGGCTATATCGAGCTGGCTACCACCCGTCCGGAAACCATG
>CABQCM010000254.1 GCA_902462665.1 uncultured Oscillospiraceae bacterium
TGGTTTACCCTGCTGAATTCGGCGATCAACGCGCTGGCAGTGCGCCTGCCTCTGGCTTATGTGCTTACCGGCGTCTGGTTTGACCACTTTGACTGGGGAATGAATGGGATTGGCACGGCGGTTGGCTTTGCGCCGGTGGTTTCGATGATACTAGGGCTGCTGTACGCTCTCAGCGGCCATTGGAAAAGGGCTAGACTCACCGGTGACACAAAAAAGGAATGAAATTCAACGGAATATAAAAAAAGAAAAACAAGGCGTCGAGGATACTTCGACGCCTTGTTTTTTATCATCAAAAATCACCGCAGTTATTGCTTCATCGCCTGCTCCAGTGCGATGCTGAGCTGATCGGGGCAGGAGGTGGATTTAAAGCCGCAGCGAATTCCCCGCAGCTTGGCGATAGCGTCCTGTGCCTTCATTCCCTTGACCAGCGCGGCAATCCCTTGCAGATTACCGTTGCATCCGCCCTGAAATTCCACCGAGCGGATGACTCCGTCCTCCAGCTCCAACTGAATCGCCGACGAACAGGTACCTTTAGTTTTATAGCTGTATTTCATCCATTTCACCCTTTGCCAAAATACATTTATTTTAATTATATCTTGCGCCGGCCGCCTTGTCAATGCACATTGGCCGGATGCGTTTTTTTGTTAAATACTACTTGACACACAATACTATGTGATGTATAGTATTATGCGAAAGGGGGCATTGCTTTTGGATACCCAACTCAAGCGGGGACTGTTGGAGGTTTGCGTACTCGCCGTTCTGCTGCGGGCGGATTCCTACGGTTATCAAATCGTGAAGGATCTTGACGGAGTGATTCCAATTTCCGAATCTACCCTCTATCCCATTCTCAAGCGATTGGAGGGGAACGGGAGCCTGGAGGTTGACTCGATGGAACACAATGGCCGCCTGCGAAAATATTATCGCATTACCAACCAGGGCAGAAGCCGGCTCGCCGAATTTTTGGAGGAATGGAAGACCGTGATGGACGTGTATGAATTTATCGAAGGGGAGGTTCACCATGACCAAGCTTGAATTTCTGACCGCGCTGGCCGGGCGGCTCGCCATGCTGGCCGGAGATGAGCGTCAAAAAACCCTTGATTTTTATGGTGAAATGATCGACGACCGAATGGAAGAGGGAATGAGCGAGGAAGAGGCGGTGGCAAGCCTTGAGCCGGTGGAAGAGATCGCGCAGGAAATTTTATGCGATCAGCCCCTGCCGAATTTGCTCCAGGCCAGGGCCGACGCGGCAAGCAAGGCTCCACGCCGGCGCAGCGCGCTGCAAATCACCCTGATTATTTTGGGTTTTCCGCTCTGGTTTCCTTTGCTGCTGGCGGGGGGAATTGTGGTGCTTGCCCTCTATTTGGTTGTCTGGAGTCTGATTGTGGCTTTGTATGCTGTTGTGGGCGCGCTGGGAATTTTCGCTTTGATGGGCGTGGCGTTTGGCGTTTGGCAAATGTTTTTGAACCCCGCCTCGGGACTATTTCTCGTGGGAGCGGGAGTGATCAGCGCCGGTCTATGCATTTTTGCCGTCTTTGGCGTGCAGGAGCTTTCCATCCAGCTCATCCGGCTGACCACGCGGCTGGGACGTTGGGTGAAGTCTTTGCTCATTCGAAAGGAGCGAATCTGAATGAAAAAGAATCGAGCACCTTTTTTCATTGCCGCTGCCATTTGCATTGCGGTTGGCCTGGCACTCTGTCTGGCCGCCTATGTGGCGGTTCGAGGCGATTTTGTCAGTCTGAGCACCACGCCGCCTTATGAGGCAAAGGAGGCGTCCTACCCGGCACAGGGGTGGACTAGCCTTTCGCTCCTTGACCGCAATACCCGCGTCCGACTGGAAAGATCGCCCGACGATCAAATTCATATTACTTATTTTGAAAACCAAGACGAGCAGTATCGTATTTCGGACCATGGCGGGGAGCTCCGGCTGGAAAAGCTGGAACGCAAGGGCTGGATTCGTTTTGTGATGAACTTTAATTTGCAGGATACCACGGTGGTCGTCGCTCTGCCGGAAGCTTATACCGGCAATGTGTCGTTGGTCACCTCCAATGCGGGTATCAGCGCGCGTGGTCTTTCGCTGCCGGGGGATGTATCGCTACAAACAACCAATGCCGCCATCCGGGTACAGGAGCTGGAGTGCGCCGGCCGGCTGCGGCTGGCAACGACCAACAACGCTTGGGAGCTTGAGCATGTAACGGCGGCTGAAATTGAGGCAAAAGCTACCAATCATTCGGTCAGCGCCGATCAGGTGCACACGCAAGGAAGCTTGAACCTCAGCACGACCAACGGCGCTATTTCACTGGAGGATATTTCGGCGGCTTCGTGTACCGCTCAGTCGAGCAACAACGCCATACAGGCGACCGAGGTGGTTGCGCAAGAGCGGCTGGAATTGCGAACGACCAATGGTGCCATCTGTCTGGAACGGGTGCAGCCGGGCAACGAGAACGAACTGGTTACAACCAACAGCGCAATTCGGGGTAGCATTTTAGGCAGCGCCGGCCAGTTTACTATCGACAGCCACACGACCAACGCATCCAACAATCTGCCCGGGGCTTGGGTCAGCGGGCCGAAGCGCCTCACCGTCCGCACCACCAACGGGAAAATTGCAGTGGATTTTGTGGAATGAAACGGGACGGCGCCGTTGGAAAGAACGTATATTTTTGAGAAGCACCGGGTACAAATTTACGTTGTACCCGGTGCTTTGTTTGTGCGATCTTGTTGCGTGCGCATATTAGAATGAAAGTGGATGTGCCGTCACAGCAAACAGTCCGTCCATACCTCGATCAGGCGATGGACCGCGTCGAGCAGTTCCTGCTGCTGCATTCCAGCAAATCCGAGCAGCAGGGTGGCGTTGTTATCCCGAACCTGATATCCGTATTCGGAAAGGCCGTGCACTCGTATTCCTGCCTGCCGTGCTCGCTCGGTCAAAAAGGATTCCTTCGCATCCCGCAGGGTGAGCAGAAGATGGGTGCCCGCCTCGCCGCCCGAAAGGGTCATGCGCGCCGACAGGGGGGAGGCCGACAAAGCGCCGGCGAGAGCGTCTCGCCGGGAACGATAGCATTTGCGAATGCGATTGAGGTGCCGTTCGTAATATCCTCCAGCGAGAAACCGCGCCAGAGTCAACTGCTCAATCACCGGCAACGTGCAGGATAAAAAGGAGAGAGTGCGCGCATATTGCTCCGCCAGCCGGGGAGGAAGAACCAGATAGCCCATGCGAAAGGAGGGGGCAAGGCTTTTGGCAAACGAGCCCATGTAGATTACCTTGCCTTCCCTGTCCAGAGAAGCGAGCGGGGGAAAGGGCCGCCCCTCGTAACGCAGCTCGCTGTCATAGTCGTCCTCCAGGATGATTC
>CABQCM010000255.1 GCA_902462665.1 uncultured Oscillospiraceae bacterium
GGAGGCTGCGCTTGGCGTGACCTTCACGCCAAGCGCAGCCTCCACCTCGGCGAGGGAGCGGTCGTCCAAAAATAAATCCCCCTCCCTGCGCAGCATGCAGGAGGGAATCAGCAGCTCCTCAAACAGTGGGCGCTGCCGAAGCTGCGCCGTCAAATCCCCGCCGGTGACCAGCCCCGCCACGGTAATCAAGGGGCCAAAGAAATCATTGCGGATGGGATAAACGGCACACGTTAGATTATGCCACTTTTTGCACGTTTCGTCAACCAATTCTTGCATCAAGGGGGCGGCGGCCTCCCCGGTAGCCAGGCTGATGCGACGACAACGCCCATCTGGCACAGCTTGTTCCAGCAGCCGGTGATAATCGTCCCGCAACAACGACCACATGCCCACTCCATTCTCAAGCTGAGCAAACTCCTCATAAAAAGCGCTGTCAGGCAGAGGGCGTCCCGCCCGGAGATAAAACTCATCGGCAGGATAACACAGCCGGGTTTCATGCGTTTTTTTGAACTCATCGCCAAAGCGCTCCATGCGGTCAATTACGTCCCCCGCTGATGCGACGTCAAACGCAACGAGCGGCTCCAGCCCGTCGCGAAATTTGGTCAACCCCACCGGCACGGCGGCCACCGACTGCACGGCAGGAGCAAGCTCCCCTAAGTCCCGCAGGGTGCGATCCAGCTCCTCCCCGTCGTTGAAGCCGGGACACAGCACCAACTGGCAGTTGAGTTTGAGCCCTGCCGCTGCAAATCGAGGAAGATAGGAAAGCACCTCCCCCGCGTGCTTGTTTTTCATCATGCGCACCCGCAGTTCCGGGTTGGTGGTATGCACCGAGATATTGATGGGACTCAGATGAAGCTCGATAATACGCTCCACTTCCCGCTCGGTGAGGTTAGTCATGGTGATGTAATTGCCAAACAAAAAGGAAAGCCGGTCGTCGTCGTCTTTAAAATACAGGCTCTCACGCAACCCCGGCGGCATTTGGTCGATAAAGCAAAAAACGCATTTGTTTTTGCAGGAACGCTGCCCGTCCATCAGGTAGGTATCAAACTCCAGCCCCAGCTCGTCGTATTCCCCCTTGCGCAGGCGCACGGTTTTTTCTTTTCCTGCGCGGCGAAAGACGACGCAAAGCTTTTCTTCCAGCAGGGCATAACGGTAGTCGAGCACATCGACGATCTCACGATCGTTCATCGAAACCAGTTCATCCCCGGCGCGCAGCCCCGCGCGCGCGGCCGGCGAGCGTTTTTGCACGCCGCGTATGGTCACCGGCATTGGATCTCCCCCTCTTCCCATGATTCCCTGCTGCATCTTATCGTTTCCAAACGGCGCGCCGGCATTCCGAACGCTGCGCTGTACCCATGAGCCTGTCAGACACACTCTAAATGCGGACGGATGCCGTACCATCCGCCTAACCGCTTAGTAAAGAAACGACTTTCGAAATGTTTTTTCTCTTCCAGACTCAACATACGCGGACGAAAAGGTAAAAAAATAGAGAAGGATTGCTCCTCCTCCGTTTTTTTGCGTTTGGGTTACGCCTCTTTTTTGATCACTTCTCTGCCGTTGTAGTAACCGCAGGCAGTGCAAACCCGGTGCGGGCGTTTGTATTCACCGCATTTCGGGCAAGCGACCAGCGTGGGAGCGTCCAGCTTCCAGACATTGGAACGACGCTTATCCCTTCTGGTTTTGGATATTTTTCTCTTTGGTACCGCCATCGTCAGCACCTCCTTAACTGTCGGAATCCTAAAATGTCTACTCCAGCAACTGCTTCAAGCTCTCCAGCCGCGGGTCAATTTCCCGCGTATCGCAGTCACAGTCGCCGTCGTTTAAATCCTTCCCGCAGCGCGGACAAAGCCCGCGGCAATCCTGCTTGCAAAGGAACTTCGACGGCAGAGCGAGTATGATATCACTTTCAGCGAGCTCGGACACATCCAGATGCATGTCCTCAACCAGGATAAACTCATCGTTATCCTCCTGGTTGAGCGAAGTGACGAGCACATGCTGCATCGGGATGGCCATCGGCCGCCGGACATCACGCTGACAACGGTCGCAGGGGGCGCAATAAACCCCTTTTGCCTCACCTTTTAGCTCGACCACACCAGCGCGGTTTTCCACCACGCCCTGAACCTCAAGTGCATCCGGAAAAGGCTGGATGCCACTTCGGTCGTACTCGGTCATGTCCAGCGAAAAAGAAAAGGGCAGACTGGCCTGCTCCCCGGCAAAAATGCCTTGCAGATCAAGGACCATACTCTCACCTCTAATGTCGCACGAGTTATTATACCGCCCGGCGGATGCTTTGTCAAGCGTTTCCACAAGATTTTTCAGCGCGCATCCATCCGCTTGCCTTACAAAACCGGCAGAAGCTCGCCGCCTCGTTAGCGATTTTCCAACACGCGCGCCGCACGGATGACCTCCTTGCCACCCATATAGGGCTGCAAAGCCTTTGGAATCTTCACACTATAGTACTCCCCGTCAAAGCACAGGTTATTCTCCAACAGGGCGATCAGCATCCGCGGGGGCGCGACCACCGTATTGTTCAGGGTAGGGGCAAGATATTTCTTTCCGTCGTTGCCCTTGATGCGAATTCCCAGCCGGCGCGCCTGCGCGTCGCCCAGATTGGAGCAGGAGCAAACCTCAAAATATTTCTGCTGTTTGGGACTCCACGCCTCCACATCATAGGATTTGACCTTGAGGTCGGCCAGATCGCCGGTGCAGCACTCGAGAGTTCGCACCGGGATATCCAGGCTGCGGAACAGTTCGACCGAATAACTCCACATCTTATGGAACCATTCCATGCTTTCCTCCGGACGGCAGATCACGATCATTTCCTGCTTCTCAAACTGATGGATGCGGTAAATTCCCCGTTCTTCAATCCCATGCGCTCCCTTTTCCTTACGGAAGCAGGGAGAATAGCTCGTCAGCGCCATGGGGAGCTTGTCCTCCGGGGTAATGGTATCAATGAATTTGCCGATCATCGAATGCTCGGATGTGCCAATCAGGTACAGGTCCTCCCCTTCGACCTTATACATCATCGCATCCATTTCCTCAAAGCTCATCACGCCGGTGACCACGCTGCTGCGAATCATATAGGGCGGAATGCAGTAGGTAAAGCCCTTGTCAATCATAAAATCACGGGCATAGGCCGTCACTGCCGAATGCATCCGAGCGATATCGCCCATCAAATAGTAAAATCCCTCGCCTGCGACGCGGCCGGCCGCCTCTTTATCAATACCGTCGAACAAGGCCATGATATCGGTGTGATAAGGAATTTCAAAATCCGGCGCCGTCTGCTCGCCAAACTGCTCGACCTCGACATTCTCACTGTCGTCACGGCCCAC
>CABQCM010000256.1 GCA_902462665.1 uncultured Oscillospiraceae bacterium
CGGCCTGTTCGGAGAATCTACGAGTACCGGGACGCCACCAGTAAGTTAACTCGAATTAAAATCCGCTTCGATGATGATACCGGCCCTAAATGTACCCAGCGCTATGCTGTCGTTTCGGATGCCGATTCAACGCGCTGGGGCGACAAAGCACAATGGGCTGCAACAAAACCCGGCGGCTTTATCGAAACTCTGTACCGTTTGCCGGAACTGCTATCCGCGCCTGCAGATACCGTCGTTTATTTGTTCGAGGGCGAACACGATGCCGACACGGCCGCCGCATTGGGGCTACTGTCCAGCTGCTTCAAGGATGACCGTGTATTGAATGTTACAACGCTTAGCCCCTTGAAAGAACGGAAGGTTGTCCTATGCGGCGATAATGATGAAGCAGGGACAATATATATTATGGAAGCGGCTATACGGTTAAGTAAAATCGCGGCAGAAGTAAAAATAATTACCGTCCCGGATAATAAAGATCTATCCGATTACGTAGAAGCCCACCCCGATATTACGCCGGATGCCATGCGCCAGCAGATAGAGCAATTAGCCGCTGATGCCGCGCCGCGAATCTTTACAGATGCCGAGCGTAAAACTATTCAAAATCAAATAAACGGAAGTCGCCGCAAGGCAATACCAGTAGATGAAATTGCAATGGGATTTGCTGCTACCAGGCGCAAAAGTGGAAAACTTACCTTGCGCTATTATGCCGGAAGTTGGCGGGAGTATCGCAATAACTGTTGGCGGGAAATGGCATTAGGCGATCTTGAATCGTATGTCATGGGCTATCTGCAAACTGCCGTAAAATCCGAAGATAAAGAAGTTCGCACTTCGGCTGCTCTGTTGCGTGATGTAATCAAGAATCTGCAATCGGTTGAAATTTGCGGGCTTCCTACCAATCGTTACCGCTTACCTTGCTTTCTTCCTTCGGGAGACGATGCAGCCGGGTGGATCCCGATGCGGAATGGAATATTAAATATGAATGCTGCTATTGAAGCTGCTGCGGCAGGAAGCATTGTAAATGTTGATAACTTGCAACCGCATGGACCCGACCTCTTCACGTCCTACGCTCTGGCCTATGACTTCGACCCGTCGGCACAATGCCCGAAATGGCTTGAATATTTGGAGGGAGTACAACCGGAACCGGCCAACCGTGAATCTTTACAAATGCTTTGCGGATTAGCATTGATGCCCGATACTCGCTATAATGTGGCTTTTTTCCTCTATGGCGAGGCCGGAACGGGAAAGAGCGTCTTTTGTGAAATCTTAACCGCCCTCGTTGGGAGTGAAAATACCTGTTCTATCCCGCTGGCCCGCTTTGCTGAACGTTTCGGCATGGCACCGATGACTGAAAAGCTCCTGAATATCATGGGAGAATTACCGGTAATGCCGGAAGGTGGAAAAATGGCGGATGTAGAAGGAATATTTAAGCAGGTTACCAGCGGTGAAGAAATCCCCATTGAAAGAAAGCATCAGGACGGATATAAAGCGCGCGCTATGGCCCGATGCGTATTCGCGACTAATACCATGCCGCATTTTTCTGACCGTTCCGGGGGCGTATGGGATCGCTTGCGAATCATTCCGTTTAATCAGGTGTTCAGGAATACGACGAAACAAAACAAAAACTTAGCATTCGAACTTATGGAGGAATTGCCGGGTATATTCAATTGGGCATTGGCCGGGCTGGTGAAACTGCGAGCCCTTACCGTATTCCCGGAGGTTCCAGAGGGGGAAGCCATAAAAACGGAATTACGGCGCGATTGTAATCATGAAAGAGGCTTTTTGATAGATAATGTTTGTGAGGCAAAAGGGTGTTGGGTTGAAGCAAAGCGACTTTTTAAGATGTATCAGGAATGGTGTTCCGACAATGGCTATCGGGCAGTTTGTGAAGCCAACTTTTCACGGGAGGTAAAGCGCATTTTCCCCAAATCCTACAAGACACGGGAAGGAGGAATAGCCAACAAAAACACGATTTTTCGTAACATAAATACTATAAACATATTATGACAAATTCCGGACAGGCCAGACAGGCTGCTAGATTGCTATATAGGAACCCAAAAAAAAATCAGAAATAAAGTTGGGTTCCTATGGGATAAATATATACCCTGTCTGGCCTGTCCGAAAACCACGAAAACAGGCCGATTTTCAATGGTGCAAATCGGTAATTTTTTATCATATCACGATAACATAACAAATATGAGGCATATCATGAATCGTACTGAAATTTGCAAAAGGTGCGGCAAAAGCAAGGCAGATGACGGCGGCCGGTATTGTAAACCCTGCCGGGCGGCTGGATTCGATGAATTGCTGAAACTGGCCGGGGAAATCAGGGCGGCAAAGACGGGGCGGATTTGACAATCTTCCGGGCTGGTGCTATATTCCCGGTGTTGTATGAATCAGATGCAGCCGCCGACCGTTTCAAGGGCCACCAACCCCAAGGCGATACAGTGAAACTTTTTTTTGTGTCCCGAAATTTGCCGTTTTGCGTGAAGCAGGGTAACGGGTGGTGCCGTCCTGCAAGGTGCTGATTCCACCGACCGCAAGACGGCTCTTTTATTTCGGGGCCGGGAGAATCAGCCCATGAGTAACACCAACTCAACCGCCACAACGAAGAAAAACGCCGTAAATGCCCCGCAAATCATCGAAAGCAAAAACCCAAGCAATCACCCCACCCGCGCAACAAGTCTCGCCAGAGAAGGCGCTCCGGCTATTTATCGGGTCGTATTGCGCCGCCTGATTGACGCAAACGACGAAGAGCGGCGGGAACATTGGGAGATGTGCAGGGACTTCGAGCGCAACGGGGAATCGGTGCCGGATGAGCGCGAGAAAATAGGGCAATTGTTGTATCGGCAATGTCGGCTGCTGGAAGCACTGAAAGAATGCCACCCGGACGCGCTTTATTATTTGTTGGTCGCGTTGCATACGCCTTTGACCGAAAAAGAAACCGCCCTATTCGAATTTCTGTCGGTCTTGTGGCCGCAAGAAGAAGACAACCAGTAACAAGGCTCGAGCATTTGGGAAGGGCGCTACAGTCTCAGGGGCGATTTGCCCTAGACCGTAGCCCTCCCTCTTTTATGCACAATCTAAAAAAAACAAGAAAAAAATGGCAAATTACGGTAGATGAGTATAAGACGGCACACCGATATGATAAATCATGCATACACCACTTGAAATATAACTTTTAAGATATATTTTAACTATGCAACATTGCGAAAGGTACAGAATGATACCGAAGAGAAAGAAAAGTTATGTAGAGTTTCCCGGCGTAACGGCTTTCATGAAGCAGCAGCCCGAAGCCGTCCGGATTGAATATGATTTGATTGTCGAGAAATTG
>CABQCM010000257.1 GCA_902462665.1 uncultured Oscillospiraceae bacterium
GTGGAAATGACCATCCCCGACAAACCCAACAGTCGTAATCAGCGATACATCAGAAAGTAACAAATTACAAATAGGTCACTTTAGGCGTTCCACTCGGAGCGCCTTTTTGTATGCCTGGAAATGGAGGAAATCGAAATGGCAGTCTTTCGCGTTGAAAAGACACGGGATTATACCGTCATGGCAAATCATCATCTCAGAAATACGGAGCTTTCCCTGAAAGCAAAGGGTCTGCTTTCTCTCATGCTTTCCTTGCCTGAAGAATGGGACTACACCACAAAAGGTCTTGCCCGCATCTGTAAAGACGGCGTTGACAGCATTTGTGCCGGAGTGCGTGAACTGGAGGATCATGGATATGTGGTGCGCGAACGCATCCGCAATCCCAACGGACAGTTGGGAGCCATAGAGTACACGATACTGGAGCAGCCCCGCACCTCAGAACCTAAACGGGAAAATCCAGTTCAGGCAAACCCTGCCTTGGATTTGTTTGCCTCCAGGAAGAACTCGCTGCCGCTCGCCACCGCCTCCAATTTGATTTTCGCCCATAAAAAAACAAATTGGAGGTTCATTATGATAGAAATCAATCTTCGGGAATTCTATCCAGAATGTTATAAAAGCGATTACTTTGTGGAAGTGCCGGATGAAGTAGCTGAGCTCCTGATCCTGCTCAGACGGCATGAACAGTCCCAGCGCAGACGCATTTACAAGAACAAGGCTCACTACTCTCTCGATATCTATGAAAATGTGGAGCGGGAAACTATGCTGAAAAGCCCATCTGCGGAGGAAGTATTTGAACAGCTAGCGGAACAGGAACAGCTTTATGATGCAATGATGGCACTCACGCATAAGCAGCGTACTCGCCTGTATGCGTACTTCTTCCTTAACATGAGCTATAGCAAAATTGCAGAACAAGAAGGTGTCGATGTCAGCACAGTAAGAAAATCGGTTCAGCAAGCGCTTCGTAAACTGCAAAGCCAAATGGATCTTTTTTGATTCGGCATACCCCAATTCCGCCCAAAAAGGTCACGAATAGTAGAAGGACATTTTCTTCTCGACCTTTGACAACCGCATACAGGGTATTTCAGGCACATAATCCGTGCGGCTCAGATGAGCAAGCGGCAAATGGAGCGGCGCAATGATGGCAGCAGCTGGAGCGATAAACGCGATCCATTAACCTGCCCCTGGCAAGGCAGGCGCGATGACACGCACGGAGGATAATGATACTTTCTCACGACCCCGCACGGACTTGACGGGGAGCCCCTGCCGTATTTGCCAGCTTAATGCAGCGATACGGCAGGGCTATGACGAAACAGCCGGTTTCGGCCTGAAATACCTTTCTTTTTTGATAGCATAGGACAAAACCCTCGGTTCGTATCTATACCAAGGGGGTGTTTTCTTGAACGAACTGACCATTGATTGGAACAGTATTGTGAAATCGAAAGAACAGCTTCAAGGTATTATGATTGAAGCTTTATATAAGCAGGGGCTGCTCACAGAAGAGCAGCGGCGAAACCTCCGGAAGATCTTACGCTGTGATATCTTGGACAACAGCGAAAGGAGCTGATACTGTTTAGGATACCAACACACATCGGAGGCACATATGTACAAAAACATAGAAGAAATCAGGACGGCACTGTTCTGTGGAAAGCGCATCTATGACATCCCCTTACGGGTGACATTCTATGGCCGTGTCAGTACGGATGAAGATAAGCAGCTCAACTCGCTGGAACACCAGATCGCTTATTTTGAAAGCAAAATCAAGAGCTGCGAGAAATGGGAATATGTTCCCGGCTATATCGATGAGGGCATTACGGGAACCCGAGCCGACAAGCGCCCGCAGTTTTTGAAAATGGTGCGGGATGCGAAGGCCGGAGCCTTTGACCTGATACTGACAAAAGAAGTTTCCCGCTTTGCCCGGGACATCGTGGACTGTGTTCAGACGGTGCGGGAGCTGCTTCGATATGATGTGGGCGTGCTGATCGAGGATATCAACCTCAACACCATGGATAAGGATGCGGAGTTCCGTCTATCCATCATGGCCATCGTAGCACAGGAGGAAAGCCGCAAGACATCGGAACGGGTAAAGTTTGGTTATCGGCAGACCATGAAAGATGGTAAGCGTCACGGCGCAACGCCGCCCATCGGATACCGCTTTAATAATGAAAACAACGGATACTATGTGGATGAGCAAAAGGCAAAGCTTGTCCGCTTTGTATTTGAGGAATACGCAAAAGGTGAACTGGGTACCCGCCGTATTTCGGAACTGCTGGTACAAAAGGGCTTTTTGAATGATGCTGGAAACCCCTATAACCCATCAACTATTGAACGCATGATACGCAATCCTGTTTATCTTGGGTATATCGTCAACGGGAAAACCTATAAGCCGCACTATCGTGAGGATAAACACATTGCCATTTCCAGGGATAAGTGGCAGCTGCACTATGATCCCGTCCGCGTGCCGCCCTTGGTCAGCGAAGAAGTTTGGGAGAAAGCCAACTATGTGTTGAGAGAGCGCAGCAAGCGTTTGGACGGCGTAGATTGTTCCGGAAAAGATGCAACAGGACTTGGCAAATATGCCTACTCCAATCGAATCGTATGCGGTGACCATGATTGCGGATACCATCGTTCCACGTCCCGCTGGACAGTGGACGGTGTACGAAAGCAAGTGGAATACTGGCGCTGCTGCCTGTATAAGAAGTATGGCCGCAAACAGTGCGAAGCACCGATTTTATACAAACGGGATTTGGATGAAATCATGCGCAAGCTGTTCTCTACCCTAATTCCCTTGTTGAAGGATGCCTGCGGTTCGCTTCATGGTGCGCTTGCACAGGCTTTGGAGGAAAAGCAGACGGAAGATATCCCGGAATTGGAGCGACAAATCGTTGTTTTGGAGCAGAAGAAAAAGAAACTGTTGGATGGCTGGATGAACAGCGTTGTGTCGGACAGCGACTATCAGGATATGCGTAAAAGGCTAGAGCAGCAGATCGAGGAACTGAACGAGAGGAAGTCGCAAAGCGAAAAGGCATCTGTGGAACCGAATGTGTCCGCAGCATCCTTCGCCATTATGCAAAAGGCCATCAGCAATACAAACTTGGATTCCGAAGAAATGCTGGATGAACTGGTGCGCTGCTTTGTCTATAAGATTGTGGTAAAGCGTAAAGAGGACGCTGAAGCAACGGGGAAAAAAGTACCGTATATGCTTGAAATTTGGCTGCAAAACGCCGAAACACCGGCGAATTTTGATTTAGCCCTTTGTGAGCGCACACGTCGCTGTCCGGTCCGCCGTACTGGGCCATGAGCGCCTTTGCCATGCGGGGGTTG
>CABQCM010000258.1 GCA_902462665.1 uncultured Oscillospiraceae bacterium
CGTCGCGCAGGAACGGGCCAAAAAGGTTCCATGGCTTTCGGAATGCGGCCTTCCCGTGCTGGAGGTCGGCCGGGGAACCTCGCTGTCGGTCGAGGCGCTGTCGGGCGGCGTGGGAAAAAATTGTCTGAATGTCTTTTTGAGAACGAGCTGCGACTGCATTGGCGACTGGTCGTTGTCGATTTTTGTAGAGGAGACGGTCGAGGCGCTGCGCGAGCGCATCGGTTCGGGCCGAGTCCTGCTCGGGCTGTCGGGCGGGGTCGATTCGTCGGTGACGGCCGCCCTGCTCTCCCGCGCGGTGGGAAAGCAGCTCGTGTGCATCTTCATTGACAATGGTTTTATGCGCAAGGATGAGGGGAACGAAATTGAAGCAGCCTTCCAGGGGTGGGACATGACCTTTTTGCGCATCAATGCCGAAACCAAGTTTCTTTTCAAGCTGCTCGGTCAGACTGAGCCCCAGCGCAAGCGACAAATCATCAGCGACGAGCAGTTGCATCTGTTTGGCCAAATCTCCGAAAAAATGGGCGGCGTGCAGCTTCTTGCCCGCGGAACGACCTACACCGACCTGTTGACCGGGCATTTGGTGCCCACCCTCTCTCCCCTGACCGAGCCGGGCGAGGGCCCTCAGATGCTCGAACCCATTCGCTGCCTGTTTAAAGAAGAAGTGCGCGCGCTGGCTTTGGAGCTGGGCCTGCCCGAATATCTTGCCTGGCGGCAGCCCTTCCCGGGCGCAGGGCTGTCGGTGCGCTGCGTGGGCTGCATCACCAAGGAGCGTTTGGAAATCGTACGTCAGGCCGACGCGATTTTCCGCGAGGAGCTGGCTAACCGGGGAATGGACCGTCAGCTCAGCCAGGCGTTTGCGATTGTCACCGAGGTCAAAACCTCGGGTATCCGGGGAGACCGGCGCACCAACGAATACACGGTCGCTTTACGCGCGGTAACAGGGGAGGATTTGGAAAACGCCGAATGGGCTGAGCTTCCATCCGATCTTCTGCGCGCGGTCAGCCGCCGCATTACCACCGAGGTCAAGGGGGTCAACCGGGTGGTATACGATATCACCTCCACCCCGCCAGCCACCGTGGAGTGGGAGTAAGCTATTTACGCTTGGGAGGGCATGATGAATATCCTGTTTCAAGACCGGCACGATCTGAGCCCGGAGGATTTGCAGGCGTTGTTTCTCTCGGTAGAGTGGTCGTCCGGGCATTATCCCGACCGACTGGCCGTTGCAATGCAAAATTTCAAAACGGTATATACCGCATGGGACGGCCCGAAGCTCGTCGGGCTAATCTGCGCGATGGACGACGGCGTTATGACCGCCTATATCCACTATCTGTTGGTTCATCCCGATTATCAGCATTTGGGAATTGGCAGGCAACTGGTGGAGCGGATGAAGGATACGTACCGGGATTATCTGCGCATCGTTCTGGTCGCTTATAACAGTGAATTAGCATTTTATGAGTCCTGTGGCTTTACCAAAGCGCAGGACGCAAGCCCCATGTTTATCACATCGTTGTGGACGTGATAAGTCCGCGTTGATCCAGTCCATCCAAGAAGGGCCGGCGTCTTCTGACGCCGGCCCTTCTTTTCTTTGTGCTCTCAGCTATTTTCATTGCGCAGCTGATCGACGATATTCTGTTTTCGGATTTTGCTCATGGCGTAGAGCATCGTAATAAATACCACCACAAAAACCGACGCGACCGCAGCGGCAATATGCCCCCAGGGCAGACCGTAGTCCATGCGAACGCCGCTATAGACAACCGCGTGAATCCAAAGCGAGATGGCCAGAGAAACCGGCAGACCGTAAAGCAAGGCCTTAAAACCGTAGAATAGGCACTCGAAGTTCATCATTTTTCGGAAGCCGCCCTGCGTCATGCCAACCGACCGTAGCATGGCAAATTCCCGTCGCCGCAATTGAATATTGGTAGAGATGGTGTTAAACACATTTGCCACGGAGATGAGGGAAATCAGCACGATAAATCCGTAGGACAGAACGTTGAGCACTAGCAGGATATTGCGATTGGTTTCCAGATTGGCGGCGTAGTTGTTGACGTAATAGGGCAGCGCCATGGAGGTGAGAAGCTGATCAATCTGTTCCTCCGCCTGCCGGTGAGCCTCGGCCCCAACCACAAGATTGACATGACCTGCAATCTCTTCCACTGGCTCGAGCTCCTTCTCGGTCAACGACAGAGGCACAATCACGCGGATATTGTTGCTGTACTCCTGGTATGCTTCCAGCCCAAACGGTCCGATTTCGGCATAACTTCCGGCCGACAGCGTTAGAGACGTCGCTAGCCGCTCTGACGTCGAATGTTTCTCATCGTCAGGCAAGTCGCTCTGCTGCTCATCGTAGACGTTGAAGTTCAGCGTCAGACTCTGGCCAGGTGTATGATTCAGGATTCTGCCCGCGCGAACGGTGACGTTGTTGCCGTCTTGTATGGTTTCCCGATACCGGTCGAGCACAATCGCCTGAGCCGGTCCCGTATTATCCTGCGTCGGAAGTCCAAGCCTCTGCGCCCACTCGGAAAAAGCGGCGTCCTCCATTCCGATGAGCGTCACATCCAGATCGATCAAACCAGTTTTGGCATTGTGATACATGATCCTCCCCTGCATCCAGCTGCTGTCCATCGCAGACTCCGGCAAAGAGACCGAAGCGTTATAAGCACGGTACAGCACCGCGTTGTCCACCGCCTCCAGACCTTGCACGGCCTCAAGCAGTTCGACCGGCCGCTCCGCCTTCGCGGTTGCAGACATCACCACCAGATCCGCCTCGGTGGACTGATAGGCGACGCCCACGCTTTGCTGCAGAGTCTGGCTGAAGGTCGAAACCGAAATAAAGAGCACCAGACTGATGACCAGCGACAAAATCGTCGCCCGATACCGCCGGCGATTGCGCCGGAAATTTTTGAGCGCGAGATCGGCCGGGATGCCAAACAGGCGGCGTACTAACCGGCTGCCCCGCACCTGACGGGAGCGCAGACGGATATCGTTTGCCTGGCGCACCGCGTCAATGGCAGTATTTTTGGCGGCCCTGCGGGCGGGGAACCAGGCCGACAGCAACACTGTGACGAGCGCCACCAGCCCAGCAATCACCAGCGCGGGGATGGAAACAACCAGATGGAAGGAAGCATGCCCGCCCGAGGAGACCCCTTCCATGAGAGAACCCAACGCGCCTTCCAGGCAGTGCATGGTAATCCCGATACCAGCCACGCCGGACGCAAGGCCCAAAGGAATCCCCACACCCCCTATCACCAGCGCCTCAAACAGCACCGAGCGATAAATCTGGCGGCTGGTCGCCCCCACGCCGGCCAGC
>CABQCM010000259.1 GCA_902462665.1 uncultured Oscillospiraceae bacterium
CTGTGCGTTCATGGTATAATGTCTGCAAAGCAGACATTATACCGAGGGATGGCCCCACGCCGGGACGGCGATGCTAATGATACCAACTTACGGTTTAGTCTCGCGCCGCCAGCGCATACTAATAGAAGCAGCAATGAAGAAAAGGTGTCGATGAAAATGAATTCCGAACAGGCCGAAGGTCGAATCAACGAGCTGAGAAAGCAACTGGAATATCATGCAAAAAAATACTACGATGAAGATGCGCCTGAAATTACCGACTATGAATACGATATGCTTCTCCGAGAACTGGAGGAGCTGGAGGAACATTTTCCGTCTTTGCGTTCGGACGCTTCCCCCACCGCTCGAGTGGGAGGACATGCTTCGTCGAGCTTTGCGCCTGTGCAGCATACCGTGCCAATGGAAAGCCTGCAGGACGCTTTTTCGTGGGAGGAGCTTCGTGATTTTGATCATCGAGTGAGAGAGGCGGAAGGAACACCTGTCTACAGCGTTGAGCCTAAAATCGACGGATTATCGGTCTCGCTTGAATTCCGAAGGGGAGAATTCGTGCGTGGTTCCACCCGTGGGGACGGTCAGGTAGGGGAGGATGTTACGGCCAACCTGCGCACCATCCGTTCCATTCCTCAAAAATTGACGGGAGCGCCTGAATTTCTGGAGGTGCGCGGCGAAGTCTATATGTCGAAATCGAACTTTTGGAAGTTGGTAGAGTACCAGGAGCTAAACGACCAAAAACCGGCGAAAAACCCGCGCAACGCCGCGGCTGGGGCGTTGCGGCAAAAGGATTCGGCAGTCACCGCGCAGCGCGGACTGGACATTTTTCTGTTTAATATTCAGCAAATGGAGGGCGGGCCAAAGCTGGATGGCCACATTGATTCGCTCGATTATCTGCGTTCTCTTGGACTGCCGGTGCTCCCTTTTTATACCCGCTGCGATTCGATGGGCCAAGCGATTGCTGAAATTGAACGCATCGGAGAGCAGCGCGGCGGACTGGAGTATGATATTGACGGTGCGGTCATTAAGGCCGACCAATTTGCTCTGCGCGAGAAGCTGGGCTCTACTTCCAAATTTCCCAAGTGGGCAATTGCCTTTAAATATCCGCCCGAAGAAAAGACGACGCAGCTGCTGGATATTGAGGTTAAGGTCGGTCGTACTGGGGTGCTGACCCCTACCGCCGTATTTGAGCCGGTGCATTTGGCGGGTACCACGGTCAGCCGAGCGGTGCTCCACAACGCCGATTTTATTGCTGAAAAGGGGATTTGCCTGGGCGACACAGTGGTTGTGCGTAAGGCGGGGGATATTATTCCCGAGGTGGTTTCGGTGGTATCTCATGCTCCCAATGCCGAGCCGTATGAAATGCCCGCCCATTGTCCCTCCTGCGGCTCGCCGGCGAGCCGTAATGAAGATGAGGCCGCTTTGCGGTGCATGAATCCTGAGTGTCCCGCCCAGCTGTTGCGCAATCTCATCCATTTTGCATCGCGCGACGCGATGGATATCGACGGCCTTGGTCCGGCCATTTTGGTTCAGTTGGTAGAACGGGATTTGGTACACAATCAGGCCGAGCTTTATACCTTGCAGCGCGATTCGGTGGCCGCTATCGACCGTATGGGGGAAAAATCGGCTGACAATCTCATTCGGGCTATTGAGCGTTCGCGGGAAAATGACTTGTGGCGGTTGATCTTTGGACTGGGGATCCGTCACATCGGTCAGAGGGCCGCAAAATTGTTGGCGGCCCGTTTTGGAAGCATGGACGCTATTTTGGAGGCGGGCATACCTGAAATTAACGCCATTGATGGCTACGGCGAGGTCATGGCCAGAAGTGTGGCGGATTTCTTTTCTCTGGAGGGAAGCCGCCGTTTGATCGCCGCATTGCGTCAGGCGGGGGTGAACATGGCTTCGCACGAGCAGACAACAGAGCAGCGCCTGGCCGGTATGACTTTTGTGCTCACCGGCGCTTTGCCGACCCTGACCAGGGAAGAGGCGACCGCTATCATCGAGCGTCTGGGAGGAAGGGCCGCTTCCAGCGTATCCAAAAAGACAACCTATGTTGTGGCGGGAGAGGCAGCCGGAAGTAAGCTGGCCAAAGCGCAGTCTCTTGGCGTGCCGGTAATTGATGAAGCCGAGCTGCTTCGTATGGCGGGGGAGTAATTGGCTGCTATAATAAAATTGAGAGGCGCCCTCGTGTGGGCGCCTCTTTGGTTGTTCTAAAATCCTGATTTAATTCAGTATTCTGAACTAGGTGGAAGGCCGCACGAAACATGGCGTTGTGCGCTTCTTCGCGGTTTAATAAAAAGTCAGCGGTAGCTTTCCAAAAAGAAAAACCAGCCCGCCGAAGCGGGCTGGTTGAGCGGGAGAGAGGCTCTATTATAGAAACTGGCGGATGTCTGTGGTAAGCTTTTGCTCGAGGTTGATAAGCCGTTTGGTAATGTCTTTGGATTTTTCATCCGCAGCCTGATATTGATTTAAATATCGGTTGAGGGATTTGACTCCCATATTACAGCCGTCGGTCATCAAATCGGCGATGGTTTCGTCCGATTCGCTCATAGCCAGCTTGGCATTGGTTTTCATCCAAGACATTCCTTTGGCCATTGGATTGGGATTTTTTCCATCGTCATGATATTCGTCCAACAACACCTGAATCTCTTTTTTTAGCTTTTCGTGCTCGCTTTTACAGCCCTCCAGGCATCGTTTGAATGTATTGCTCCGCACACAGCCCAGCACATCGTCGATGGAGGAAACGCCCATTTTGATGCCCGCGTCGCATTCCCGCAGCAATTTTACGGTGTCTTGCTCGATCATTTTGAATACCGCCCTTCTTTGTTATCTAGGGTCAGTATATCCAATTTTTCGCCGGTTTTGCGTGGCTGGGCTAAGAAATAACGCAATATCGAAAATTTTATTTGTATTTTTCACCCGAGAATTTCTATCTCTACCACTTCTCCGTATTTCGCTCGATGCTGCTTTAACTCCTGCAAAATTTCGTTGATCATTTCAATGCTGGGTTCTAGTTCTTTCGATACCGTATGTTCTCCCAATACCTCCACTTTATCGGCGTCACACTCGCTCCACAGCAAATCCCAAAATGCATCCCAGTTTTCTCCATGGTGAAATTTCATGGAAAAAGCAAAAAATCGCGAAAGCGTTGCTTTCGCGATTTTGGTGGGGAGAGATGGATTCGAACCATCGAAGTCACTGACAACAGATTTACAGTCTGCCCCCTTTGGCCACTCGGGAACCTCCCCATATATCAGTGCGGTGGAGCTGGTGGACGGACTTGAACCCCCGACCTGCTGATTACAAATCAGCTGCT
>CABQCM010000260.1 GCA_902462665.1 uncultured Oscillospiraceae bacterium
CGACCGAGACAAAGCGACCATTTCCCGGTCATGATTGCCTGCTACACAAATACAGTTTCTCGAGCGGAACCACGCAATGACCTCGTGCGGAAAATATCCAAAATCCACCATATCGCCCGCAAATAGGGTCAGCTCGGCATCCGGTTCGGCCGCCGCAACCGCCTCCAGAGCCGTTAAATTGGCATGGACATCCGAAATGAGCAGTACTTTCACCAATAGCCCTCCATTCAATTCAATGCGTTCGGCCCGTCAAAACCGATTCATTGAGCCGTCAGCAGCGGAATCATCCCATATTGCCACTTTCCCGTCGTTGACAAGACGGATCGTCTAAAGGTATTTTATCCCCCAAAAGCTTTCCTGTCAACCAAACAAAGCGGGAAATTTTATCATTTCAAATTGCCCCATAAAGAGAAAACCAGCGGTCCACAAAAGCCGCCGGTTTTCTCTTTTATCAGGAGACGGCAAAGTAATGATTTGCCTGGAGTGAGCGCAGCTTCTTACTGTAATTGACGGTTGGTCTGAACAGCCGCGGCTTTGAGCGCTTCCTGCGCCGTTTTCTGATTGTTAACCGCCGCGTTGATGGCTTCGAGAATATAGACCTCAATGGAATCCCAATTTTTGATACCGGGACGGGTTTTGCAGGTGTTAAGCTGCCGGTAAGCCGTAGCCCAAAAATCCCCGGTGTAGACCCCCTGTCCCTCTCCTTCTTTCAAAGAAGGCATGAGCAGTGAATTTTCGCAATACCGAAGCTGATATTTCAGCGAGGTGGTATAGAATTTAATAAACTCATAGGCCCAGGTAGCTTTTGCGGTTGCGGCCGCCACCTTCGCCGTATCCTTTCCGGCTGCGGTAATTTTGTTGGGCAGGGCGTAGGCATACAATCCCAGCCCGGAATAGCGGGGCACGCCGGCTTTCAGCTCGGGCAGCATATCGGCGCCAAAGTGAATCCCGCTTTGACCGCCTATGGTAAATTGATACGCATTATTGACTAGCATAATAAAGCCAACGCTGCCCTCACTAGTAAATTCGCCTTCGGCGAATTGTTTGGAAACGCCGTACTTTGTCACCATGTCAACATACATTTGCAACGCGTCGATGCCGGGCTGATCGGCAAAGGCAGCGGAAGTCATATCCTTGTTGAAGACCTCGCCGCCCATACGCCAAAGCCACATCAGCCAAGTAAAGGTCGCGTAATTTTTGTGCGCGGCCGACTGCGGATTGACGCACAAAGCATAGGGAGTGGTCACATTGGGCAGGGCCTTGAGACGCTCCATGGCGTCGGTCAGTTCACTCCAATTAGCAGGAGCCTTGCTCACGCCGGCTGTGTCGAGCAAATCCTTGTTGTAAAATTGAAGGATGGTATTGCAGTCAAAGGGAAGCCCGTATTGCGCGGTATTGCCTTCCACCTGGGATTTGACCGCCTCCCAGCAGGAGGGAATAAACTGATCTTTGATCTCCTCAGAGCCAAATTGCCGCAGGTCGAGCAGATGATTTTGATACCCACCCTGGGCGATATACACCGAATCCATGGCCACAATATCCGGAGCATTGTTGCTTGCAAGCTGCATTTTGAGACCGTTGAGCGAGGTATAGCGAATGTCGTTGTCCGCTCCCGACGCCGCTGCGATACGCAGGGTAATATTTTTGTGCTGTTTTTGAAACTCCATGATCGCCATAACCAGCGTATTATTGGATTTATCGCCCGCAATGACCAGCTCATACGGATCGTCCATGGGAAGCACGTTGGGATCCGATGGAATACTCGGTCTCGAATCGTTCGGCGTGGGAAGAACGACAGATGGGTTGCCGTCCGACGTGGAGGGTCCGGGCGCAACGCTAGCGCCGGGATTCTCCGCCGTACCGCCGTTAGAGGAAACGGGAGCCGGAATCGTGCTGAGGACTTGGCCTTGGCTGTCCACAATCTGCGTCGTGTTGTCCGCATAGTGGACAACCGTATTGCCCTGCTCATCCACCGTAATCGAAGTTATGGGGGCTTTGATTACCAGGGCGTATTTAAAGACTTCTTCTCCCACGGCATTCCTTTTGATGACAACCATGCCGTTCTCCAAAGGAGTAGCTTCGTCCAAAATCTCGGTGACCTCGTCCGATTGGAACAGATGGATGGTTTCCCCTTCCCCAATTTGCCCCTCTTCCTCCAGATCCTGTTTGAGATCGGCAAACGTCGAGCCGTAGGCCATCTCAATCTCGCCTTTTTCCGGATCGATGACGGCCTGGCTGGGCACATCATCGGCAATGGAAATTGTCGGCGTACTGCTCTCTGTGCCCTTTTCGCCCGGTTTACAGGCAGCAAAGGCCGACACACAGATCAGTAGCGCCAATACCAACGCTAGGGTAGACTTGAGCTGTGTACGCATTTCATGGTTCCTCCTCATAAATGTAATGATGTGTGGACAATTGCTTCGACATGTTGAAAGTACAATAAAACCCATTGAAATCACGCGTCGATTCTGTGGATTTTGATATCATTATATTGTATCTCATCGTAATATCCAATTTGAAAATCCCACTATTTCATGTAAAAAAGCCACTTCCATACAGAACCTACTTCTCGTGCGCTATGCGAAAGAAAGTGGAACAAGCGGTTTTGCATACGCTGTTTTCTTTTTGAAAAAGCATTTGGACGTTTGCCTGCGCATCGGCCTTTCGACACAAAGCTTGCCGAATCTCGTATTTTTAAGGTGACAAAACGCGAAAAAAATGATATAATCAATTCGTTTGGAAAAGGAGGCGTTTTTCATGGGACAAGACAGCTTTTTTGCCATGCTGTCGCGTATGAAGTACATCACCCGCTGGGGGCTCATGCGCAACACAAGGGAGGAAAACCTTTGCGAGCACACCCTGGAGACCGCCATCCTCGCGCATGCGCTGGCGGTTTTACGCAACCGGCGCTTTGGCGGCAGCGTCGAGCCCGAGCGGGCGGCCATGCTGGCGCTATACCATGACGCAAGCGAGATCATTACCGGCGATTTGCCTACGCCGGTAAAATATTACAACAACGAGCTGAAGGACTCATACAAAAAGGTCGAGCGGCTGGCTAACGATCAGCTGCTTTCGCTGTTGCCGGAGGATCTGCGTTCAGACTATCAAGCCCTGCTGCACCCCAGACAGGAGGATGCGGAGCTTTGGACGCTTTGCAAGGCGGCGGACAAGCTTTCGGCCTTGATTAAATGCGTGCAGGAGCGCGCGACCGGCAACCAGGAATTTTTGCAGGCCGAGCAGGCGACGCTGGAGGCCATTCACGCGATGAAGTTGCC
>CABQCM010000261.1 GCA_902462665.1 uncultured Oscillospiraceae bacterium
GATGATGGGGACAACGACCTGCACAATTTGAACCAACACAAATACCAGCGGCGCCCACATTCCCGCTTTGGCCAGAAAATCGTTGAGTACCCGCTCGTCGGTAAACAGCCCGGCTCTCCATCCCACAATACAGCCGACAATCACCGCCGCTAACCCGGCAATGGTAACGATATTCATGACCCGGCGGGTGCGCTCGGCGTGCAGCCGTTCTTCCCAGTTTTCTTTTGTTTCCTCCAGCTTTTCCCTTGTCTGTTCGAGCTTTTCCTTTTCACGTGCAAACTTTTCCTCAAATTTCGACAAAAGATTAGCCTCCTTGCGGCGCTTTATTTATCCTGAAGCAGTTTGGTCAGTTCGTCCATGAACGTATTGATATCACGGAACTGCCGGTAGACCGACGAAAACCGCACATAAGCGACCTCGTCAATGTCCTTGAGCCGCTCCATGGCCATCTCGCCGATGCTCACCGAAGAAATCTCGCGGTCAAGGGAATTTTGCAGATTGGATTCAATCTCATCCACCGCCCGCTCCAAGGTATCAATTGAAACAGGCCGCTTCTCACAGGCGCGCAGCAGACCGTTGAGCAGCTTGTTGCGGTCGAACGCCTCGCGCGAACGGTCCTTCTTCACAACAATGACCGGCAGGCTTTCAATAATTTCGTAGGTGGTAAATCGCTTCTGGCACTGAAGACACTCTCTCCGGCGGCGGATGCGCTCGTATTCATCGGTCGGCCTGGAATCGATCACCTTACTTTCGGTATATCCACAAAACGGACATTTCACGGCAGCTCACTCCCAGCTATAATCTTCCCGCCGGACACGCGGCGGTCAACCACTCGTACGGATATGGATAAGGATACCATAGCCCGTGCGGATATGCAAGTTTTTTATACCCGGGAGCAGAGCACAAGCGCCTTGCCGTCCAGCGTGATTTTTTCCGCTGTGGCCGGTACGAACAGGCAGTCTCCTCGACCGAAGGCAAGGGTCTGATCTCCTGTAGTCAGCCTGCCCTCCCCCTCCATGCACAACAGCGCCTGGAACGAATCCTCGCAGGCCGGCAAAACCATTTGGCCGGTCAGCTCGATTTTATCGGTCGCAAAATAGGAACAGTCGGCCAGAGTTTCGATTTGTCCCCCTTCGACGCAGCGCGCGGGATAGCGCGCGGCAGCCGGCGCCGGACCAAGGGTGGTCACATCCAGCGCTTTGGCGATGTGCAGCGCACGGGTGTTTCCCTGCTTGTCGCGGCGGCCATAATCATAGACCCGATAGGTCGTGTTGGAATTCTGTTGGATTTCCGCAATGAGCAGCCCCTTCCCAATAGCATGGATGGTACCAGCGGGAATAAAAAAGCAGTCGCCTCGGCGCACCTCGACGGCATTGAGCACCTCCGGCAGGCTGTTATCCTGAATCCGGCGCTCAAATTCTTCTTTGGAAATCGGGTGGGTAAAGCCATAATACAGTTTCGCGCCAGGGTCGGCGTCCATGACGTACCACATCTCGGTCTTGCCGTAGCCATGCTCCACACGCATGGCGTAATCGTCGTCGGGATGCACCTGAATGGACAGATCGTCGCGCGCATCAATGAATTTGATCAACAGTGGAAAAAAAGGAAAGCGCGCCGCGCGTTTTCCCAAACATCCCGCGCCCATGCGCTCCACCGCTTCGGACAGGGTCGCCCCGGCCAGAGGGCCGTTGACCACCTGACTCTGACCGTCCGCATGACAGGAAAGTACCCACGCTTCCGCCGCTCTTTCCAGAGGGCAATCCATATGAAACTCCTCGATTAACCGTCGTCCGCCCCAAATATTATCTTTAAAAGCCGGATGGAGCTTCAAAACATATGAATTCATACAAACATCCTTTCTAATTTTACTCAAGCCGGTTTTACGGTAGCAGCCTGTCGACTTTTTATTTATATAGTATACACCCAAATCTGGGAAAATCAAACCATAATGTTAACGATTGCATTTCTCCCAATCCAATTGCTATAAAGAGATTTTCTCAGGAACTTCCATTCTCTTGGCCAAAGGACAGCCAGCAGCGAAAATAGTCAATATTACACAAGTACTGGTCAATATTTCAATAGTCGCAGGGGATATGGCTCGGTATAATAATATTAAATTGACACACAGCTTTGTTTGATCTCCCAATGATTGATGGTTTACATACCGATTGTGCTGGGGTAAAAGCGAAGCGTCTATTCTATTTTTATACAGTATGGCGCGAGAATTTTTCCGCCGCCTGGCCCATACAGCCGGAGATACTGTAACCCTGTCAGTCAAGAAAAAAGGAGGCAATGAAATTCATGCACACACAGTTAAAGTCCACGCTAGCATTGGTATTGGCGCTGCTGATTTGTGTGTCGGCCTTTGCTGCCTGTAAACCAGGCGAGAAAGACAACGACAATTCCAGCACGCCGACAATTTCCATTCCCGACGATGTTCCGAGCCAGGCCGTCATCGACCCGGAAAAAGGCGAGATTGAGATGGCCTACGGCTCGACGTTCGCCGACCTCAAACAGGATTTGATGGAAGAAGGCCAAATCGCGGACGGCGAAACCATCTATCTGTTCCAAGCGGACGAGGTCACCGAGATCATCGACGAGACCACCCCTTTGGAGAACGGTATGGTCGTCATGAAAAAGAACGCTGACGGCACGGTACTATTCAAATACACCCTGGTAATCAAGGCTGCCATTACTTCAACGACGGTGGATGAGCAGGGTAACACGGTTGTCGAGCGCGCAGACGGTACCCGCGAGATTTATAACAGCCAAGGCGAGGTCGTTAGCACGATTCCGGCTCCCCCTTCCTCGAACGGCGGTACGGCTGAGAATCCCGGCACCAGCGTTGTGCCCGGCCCCTCCCCCTCTACGCCGGATGACAATACCTCCGTCGCTCCTCCCACGCCGAGCGATTCTAGGCCGTCCGACGTCTCGGTCTCCATGGATCCTAACGCAAAAGTCGATCTCGTCATTGCTGGCGATAATGGCGACAGCGCGCTGGTCATGGCCATTATGGAATTCAAAAAGAAACACAGCAACGTCAATCTTCGACTCATCCCCTCGGCCGACGGCGCTAAATTCACACTGCTCGACGGTCTGAAGATGCAGCTTGCAAGCAACAACGCGCCCGATATCGTTCTGATGGACTCGGTATATGTTGCCGCAGCCGGTTATCAAAATTATCTGCTTGACCTGCAAATATTCGGTTCGGATGAGATTCAAGACCAGTTTATTCCCTCCTGCTGGGAAGCGGTCAAGTCCCAAGTGGAGG
>CABQCM010000262.1 GCA_902462665.1 uncultured Oscillospiraceae bacterium
CAAAAGACGGATTCCGCCGTCCGTTTCCAGGCAGAAATCACCGCTTTGGGCCGCGTACCGAGTCTGGTAGGCTGTCGCCTTCTCGGCCAAAAGCGTTTCATCAACTCATACAGAATCTGCTGCCAGACGGCAGCGGAGCACCAAAAAACAGCCTTTTCTGACGGAGAAAGCTCCCCGCCCCACGCTTATCCGCCGTATTGCAGCATCGCGTCGATGCTCTTTTTCGCCCGCAGACGTAGCGTTTCGTCTAAAGATACCTCGCTTCCGCCTTCACCGCGCATAGCGCGGTAAAGCCCTTCCAAGGTGGTCAGCTTCATATCCTCGCACACCAGCTTTTGCGGGCAAAGCTGATATAGCTTCTTATCCGGATAGCGCAGAGAAAGCGCATCCACAACCCCCCGCTCGGTGGCGACAATGACCGGCCGGTCGCTTTGCAGAATAAACTGGATGATAGCGGCTGTCGAACCGACCATATCAGCCAAGGCCACCGCCTCGGGCGGGCACTCAGGATGCATGGCCACCAACGCGCCGGGATGCTCCCGCCGGGCCGCCTCGACGTCCTGCGCGGTGATTTGGTTGTGCACCGGGCAGTAACCGTCCCACAAAATCAGTTCCTTTTCCGGCACCTCGCGCGCGACAAAAGCGCCCAAATTTTTATCCGGAATAAACAAAATCCGCTGTGCGTCAAGTTGGCGAACGATATTCACCGCGCTCGACGAGGTGACGCAAACGTCGCACTCAGCCTTGAGCGCAGCGGTGGTATTGATATAAGCGCACACCAGCGCATCGGGATTCTCCTGTCGAAAGGCCCGCACCCGCTCGGGCGGAATCTGTTCGGCCATGGGGCAGGTAGCCGAAGCCCCGGCTAGAATCACCCGTTTTTCGGGCGAGAGAATTTTGACTGTCTCGGCCATAAAGCGCACGCCGCACATCACGACCGTTTCGCAGTCCAGCTCTTTCGCTGCGGCCGACAGCTTAAAGGAATCGCCGGTGATATCGGCCACATCCAGAATCTCCGGCCGCTGGTAGGTGTGCGCCAGAATGGTAATTCCCCGCTCTTTCTTCAGCTGCAAAATCTGTTGTGACAATGCTTTAATTTCCATGGGTATCGTCTCCTTGGCCGCCGCGTCGAATTCCAAGCGACGGCATATGGCAAAAAATGCTTGAACTGATTCACCATCGTTTGACCGGAGGCAATTCGGTTTATGGAACGAAACCGTAAACTGCCTTTTACCGCCGGCAGACGCATCGTCCTCTTGTCAAGCGATAGCATCAATACTTGTTAAGTATTTTACCACATTCTTCTCCAACAAGCAATGAAAATTTCATGCCTGTCCCCCCTTCCGGGGCAAAAGCTTTTTATTTTTCTAAAATGAGGTCGAAAGCGCATAGGTATTGTTTGTTTCGGTGTGGCGTCGTCTCTTTCCGTTCTGTTATAATGCTTGCAGAAAGCCATTGGTTGTTCCGACGACCGCTGGAATTGGATGGGATACTATGGCACTTTCACACTCAAAAGGGAGGATGAACCAATGAAATCATCTGTTCTGCGCCGCCTTACGATCCTGCTGACGGCGGTTTGTCTGCTGCTGTGTTCTGCGAGCAGCTTGGCTAAGGAAATCCCTGGGATTTCGGGCGATCTCAACGACGACCGCGCCGTCGATGCGTCCGACGCGCTGGCCGCGCTACAGCATTCGGTAGGGCTGAGCGTCCTGCCACCCGAGCTGCAGGGCTTTGGCGATCTCAATGGGGACGCCGCTGTGGACGCGGCCGACGCGTTGCTGATGCTGCAATATTCTGTGGGGCTTATTCGAGATTTCCCACACGCAAAGGAGGATACCCGCGTGAGCATGGCCTCTTTGGACGATGCGGTGGTTTACATCCGTCATACCGAGGCGGTGGATCCCGGTTCGGTGCGCACCACGTATCAAAACATCGGATCCTATATAGAAAGCATTGATCTGCCCATCGACTCCATCATGGTCTACATCAACTGGCCTACCAACGTCAATGACATCGCGAGCTGGAAGAACAACACCGACAAGGAAATCTGGGTCATGCTTCCCGCCTACCGGGACGGCGACGCGTATTTTAACCGCTACCCCGACCGACGGGAAACCGAATGCGAGCAGTCGGCCGACGGTACCCTTGGCGGTGTGATGCCCAACCCCAACTACACCGAATTCAAATGGAAAAGGATGGTCGAGCCCTGCATCAACGCCGGAGCCAAAGCGGTGGTGCTGGAAGAACCCATCACCAGCTTTCACAATGTGTATGCTCCCTGCTTTAAGACGGCGTGGAAGGAATATTACGGCGAGGATTGGGTTGACCCGTTTTCCTCCCCCGAGGCCCGTTATCGCACCAGCAAGCTGATCGAGCATATGGCTACTGAAATGATGCAAACCATCGGCGAGCGCATCAAGGAAAAGAATCCCGAGGTGCTTTATTATATTGCCAATCACAATGCTTACCGCGCCACTGGTGAATTCACCTGCATTAACTCGGCGGTTTTGGATTTAGACTGCGTGGACGGTTTTATCAACCAGAGCTGGTCGAACACCTCTCTGCTCTCCAAGCCCTATGCGGGCGACGGGGTCATCCGGCCGTTCCAGACCAACTACATCGAATATGGCAACGCCGTGGCGGTAGCGGGGGAAAAGACCCTCTTTACCCTTTCCGACCCGTTGGCCGATTATGCCGACACCAATCATTACGACCAATACGTCACCCTGTGGCAGGAGCAGCTTGCGGCCCAGCTTTTGCAGCCGGAGGTTCACCACTTCCAGAACAGCATCTGGACCGGACGGCACTTTGGCGAAGGGGTACCGCAGGATTTCATGACCGCTCAACTATCGGTATTTCAGGCCATGAACGACCTCAGCGGCAAAGAAAGCACCCTCTATGCCGGCACGCCGGGCATCGCTTTGGCCATGAGCGACACGATGACCTGGGTCAGCAACGTGAGCGGCGCCCTGCCCTCCAGCTACACGAGGGAGGGAGCCTACGGCCTGTCTCTGCCTCTGGTGGAAAAAGGCATTCCGCTCGGCTCGGTCTGCCTTGACCGGCTGTACAGCGCCGAGCAGCTCAAGAATGTCAAGATCCTGCTTCTGGGCAGCGACATAGTCTGGCCTCAAAACGAGACGGCGTTGCAGGTGCTCTCCGACTGGGTACACGGTGGCGGGGTACTGCTGAGCATTGGAGGCCAGAACGGTTACGACACGATTCAAAGCGAATGGTAACCGTTCTGGCCTCCAATGCTCAGCAGT
>CABQCM010000263.1 GCA_902462665.1 uncultured Oscillospiraceae bacterium
CAGGCCTTCTGAGCCTAATTCAGCCAGATTTTTCACGCTGGTATAAATATATTTGATGCGATACCAGGTGCTTTTGTCTACCACCCCGGTTTGTGGAATTCCAAAAATCCCTTGAAAAACCCGCACGGCTTCGGCGGTAGAGGGGCCAAACACCCCGTTGATGGGATTGATTTTAGGAATAGCGGGGTAATTATTGGCGATGCGGTTGAGTTCGGTCTGTAGAATCTGAACTTCATTGCCGCCCGCGCCGATGGAAAGCGGCGCGCCGGGATAGGATTCGATGTTGGTTCCAACCGGGGCATTTTGGACGATATCAATGTTATCGCCGTAATAGTACTGTAAAATTTCATACGGAACCATTCCTTGGTTGGCCAGATCGACCGTGCCCCATTGGGAAAGTCCCGGGCAGGTAACGGTAGTACCGTTGCAGTAGCTGGTAAACAGCGGCTCGACATACCCTTGCCTTACCACATAGTTGTTAAAGATATCGTCAACGATGTTGCTGATGTTTTCGAAAATATCGCGGCCGTAAATAAATTTTTGGTCGTACTGCGTGTTGTTAGTGATATCAAAATCATAGCCGCGGCTGCGATACCATTCAGTGTAAATGCGGTTAAGCGCAAAGGAAATCTGGGCGTAAATATTGGCTCGAATCGCGCTTTCCGGCCAGGTGGGATAAATTTCGCTTGAGGCGACGTTTTTGATGTAATCCGGAAAGGGCACCACAACATTGGCTGCATTGCTTCCCGGCGCGCCCAGATGAACCGTAATGGTCTCGGGGATAATGGGACGGTTGTATTCAGGCATCCTGAACTCCTCCTTTGCGTGTTACCGGTTATCGGGCGAGGGCGCTTCGTATTCCATCACTTTTTGGCTGTCTGGATCGGCGGTTTGAGGCACCATTTGTACCGGCTGTACGGTCACGACGCCGGAGAAAACAGGAATGGAACGATAAATTACAGGAACATAGCCGTCACGTTGTACCAACATATCATATACAGCAAACCGCGGCGTTCCATTGCCGCCCGGCGTCATACTGCTTTGGTCGTCGGGAGCAGGCAGAGGCAGATTGCGGGTCAGCCCGCTGCGATCACTGGTTTCTTGATGGATTACGTAGTTTTGCGAATCAATGTTCTTGGAGATAGTGATACCGGCCCCTTTGACAGGAAGCGCTTGATTGGAGGAGGAAACCTTGACACGTATGTAGCCGGTCTCAGGATATTGATTTCGATAGTCGTCAGGCAGAGGCTGGATAATATAGGGGTTTTCATCAAAGTTCAGCGGCGCAATCCGGGGACCAGATCGAGATTCTGGCAAAACCTGACCGGGATAGGCCATTTCTGCAATACCAAGCATATCATCTTCTTCCGCCGCAGCCGGCTCGCCCGTACCTTGTTCGGTGGGAATATCGCTTGCGCGGGGACGTCTTTCATCGTGGGTCTCCGGCTGGCTCTCTTCCGGATAGCGCGGCATTGTGGAAGTTTCCCGGTTGTCTGATATTGATGGAATGGAATCCTGCCGTTCCCTCTCTGGCATGGGAGGGGAGTCGGGAAGCTCCATATTGTGATCATGCGAGATACGCATATCCGTCGAGGGATGGTCTGTGGATTCCTCCATGGGGCACTCTGTTGCCGTGCATTCTGCCTGCGTTATGGGGACGGTTGGTTCAGCGGTTATGGACGGGGCTGCGGATTCCATCGCTACTGGAGGCCTCTCTGGTTCTATCGTGCTTGGCGGAATCATCGGCTCGATGACCGGCACCGGTGGTGTGACTTCTGGCGCTTGCTCTGGGGCTGAAACGGAGGAGGAAGCGGACGCTCTTGAAATATCGGGAATGGCTTCCTGTGCCGGTGGGATAGGCGTTTGTCTGACTGTGGGATTGGCGCGGCGGTACATGCTCATCATTTCCTGCTTATACCGTTCCATTTCGCTGGCGCTTGGCATACGTTCCATTGCAATCTCTCCATTCTATTTTGGTTTGCTAGAAAGCGCAGAGTTCGTGTAGATGAAAACGAAAGGGCGATTTTAGCCAACCGGCTGGATGTATCGCGAAGCTGCATAACCAACCGTCCCTTGATAATCGACTACGTCCCAGCCCTGCCACTGGCCGAGAATGGTGATGGCGTCGCCGTTGTAGGCGCGGGCGAGTACGGTCGAGTTGGTGGACGGCTTGCTGCGGATGTTGAGATAGCCGCTGGCAATCCGAACCTGGCCTTGCTGCGGCGTTTGAGGCTCGACAAAAGGAATACCAAAATACTCGGTCAGCGCACGCACAGTGGCGCGGGCAATGGCGTCCAGATTATTTTTGATCCAGTTGGCGTCCTCCACATTATCGTGATAAGCATATTCAATCAGCACGCCAGGGGCACGAGTTCGTCTTACTTCGCCCAGAGAAGTGGTCGGCAACGCACGTACCTTGGATGGATTCGGATAGACCTGTTTTAAGTTTTGTACCAAGATATCGGCCAATCGTTTGCCGTTGGTACTGCCAGGATAGTAGTATACGTCGGTACCCTGAATCTGTCCGGACAAAGCGTCAGGGGCGGCATTAGAATGTAAGGCAAGGTGTACGTCGTAATTGCCGGCGTTGGAAGCACGGATGGATGAGGCGGCGGTCATGTCGGGGGTGTTGCGCACAAATTGAATTCCGCTCGAGCGCAGGTATGGAACCATAGCGTCAGCCAGGCGGTTCATATAATACTCTTCTGAGCCGCCGATAATGTAAGGATTGGCCTCCTGGGTAGACGGGCTTAGATAAATAGTTGGCATTCTCATCACTCCATATGCTGTTCTAGTATATGGTATGAGGTGAATTTTTAGAATGTGCATATCGGTTCCCACTTTTTGCGAATTGGCCTTGTATAACTTCTCACCGCGCTTGACAAACGACTTCGCCTGTTTTATAATAAATAAAATTAAATGATTTCCTTATCAAGAGTGACGGAGGGACCAGGCCCTGTGATGTCCGGCAACCTGCAATGCAAGGTGCCAAATCCTGCGGAGGAACGACCGAGAGATAAGGGTGCGGGACGCGCTGCTTGTCGGGCGCGTCTTTTTTGTTGAAAATGGACGAATCAGAAAGGGAAGGAATCCAGCCATGAGCAAACGATATTTTACTTCCGAGTCGGTGACCGAGGGGCATCCCGACAAAATCTGCGATTGTATTTCGGACGCAGTGGTAGACGCTATCTTGGAGAAAGACCCTCAGGCCCGCGTTGCCTGTGAGAGCTTTTGCACTACCGGCTCCGTGGTAATTATGGG
>CABQCM010000264.1 GCA_902462665.1 uncultured Oscillospiraceae bacterium
CAATGAAATGGTGGTGGGCCGCCGCCGGCGCTCGCCCGTGATTTTTACCTACCACACGAAATTTGGTATTGATATCGACAACCGTTTCAAAGGGGAGGCCTTTCGCTCCATTGCCAAAAAGTTCGTGCTCCAAAACATCTATCGCTCGGACGAGGTCTGGGTGGTATCCGAGGGGGCGGGCCGCGATTTGCGTGAGCTCGGCTACGAGGGCGGCATGCGGGTGATGGAAAACGGCACCGATTTTCCCCGCGTTACCCTGACGAGAGAGCAACTTGACGCGTTCCATCAAGAGCATAATATGACCGGGGAACATCTGATGCTGCTCTTTGTCGGTCGCATGATGTGGTATAAAAACATTCGGCTCATTCTTGACGGGCTGCGCATCGCGCGCCAGAGCGGGCTGCGTTTTTCAATGTATTTTGTGGGGGACGGTTATGATCTCCCCGAAATTGAGAAGTATACCCGTCAGATCGGGCTAAACAACTGCGTCTATTTCACCGGGAAGATCACCGACCGGCAAAAACTTAAAACCTATTTTGGCCGCAGCGATCTCTTTTTGTTCCCCTCCACCTACGATACCTCCGGCCTGGTGGTCAAGGAGGCCGCCGCCTGCGATACCCCGAGCCTTCTGGTGCGGGGAAGCTGTGCGGCCGAAGGGGTAACCGATGGGCGCAACGGCTTTTTGTGCGAGGAAACGCCAGAGGATTTCGCGCGCATCCTCCTCGCCGCGATAGCCGACCGCGAGAAGCTTGCCGAGGTGGGGAAAAACGCGTCGCGCGAGGTTTACCTGTCGTGGGAGGACGCCATTGACCGCGCTTATCGTCGTTATGTTGAGGTTGTTGAGGCCTGGCCCTATCCTCTGCCCTACCGCAAAAGAATGGACTGACCCTTTGGCGCCGCCATCATAGGGGGCTTTTTCAACGCCGCAGTCTTTCAATCAAAAACCATCTATCAAATCAGGGTGAAAACCGCCCGCATTTTCATTCAGCGCCGCAGGAGGTGGACTATGCCGCCGCTCATTTCCATACCGTCCGGCCCGGCTGAATTGCTGCGCCGCCTGGAAGAGGCCGGGTTTGAGGCCTACGCGGTCGGGGGTTGTGTGCGCGACAGTTTGCGGGGGGGAACACCCTCCGACTGGGATTTATGCACTAGCGCCCGCCCGGAAGAAATGGCCGCCTGCTTTACCGGGCTTCGGGTTATTCCCACCGGCATAAAACACGGCACTCTAACCGTGGTGCTCGACGGCGTGGGTTACGAAATCACGACCTATCGAGTCGAAACGAGCTATACCGACCACCGCCATCCCGACGGGGTATCCTTTGTTCGTTCGCTGAAAGAGGATCTGGCCCGGCGGGATTTCACGGTCAACGCCATGGCTTGGCACCCTCAGCGCGGGCTTTGCGATCCCTTTGGAGGCCGGCAGGATCTGCAACGCGGGATGATACGATGCGTGGGCCGCGCTGCCACACGTTTTGAGGAGGATGCCCTTCGTATTTTACGAGCTCTGCGCTTTGCCTCCCAGCTTAATTTTACCATAGAGGCGGACACAGCCCGCTCTGTTCGTTCCATGGCGGCTGATTTGCGCTCTTTGCCAGGGGAACGCCTGGGCGTCGAGCTCAAAAAGTTAATGTGCGGCCCGGGTGCTGGGCGGGTGCTATGGGAATTCTGGCCAGTCTTCTGTGAAATCATTCCAGATCTCGCCCCCTTGACCGGCGCGGCGCAGGACAATCCCCATCACTGCTACAGCATGGACCGCCATACCGTGGAGGCGGTCGCCGCCGCCCCCGCGATTGCAGAGGTACGGTTGTGCATGCTCTTTCACGACATTGCCAAGCCCCTTTGCCGCACCACCGATTCTAACGGCGTTGGCCATTATAAAGGGCATCCCGCCCTTTCGGCCCGTATTGCGGCGCAGGCGCTGCGTACGCTGCGCTTCGACCGCGCGGCCATAGAACGCGTTTGTCTGCTGATTCGGTATCACGACGAACGTTTTTCGCCCGACGCACCCAGTGTCAAGCGAATGCTGGGGCTTCTGGGGCCGCAAGCGTATGGGCAGCTTCTTGCCGTGCAGCGTTCCGATGCTCTGGCCAAAGGAAATTGTATGGGGACGGCGGAGGCGCTCGAGCGCATTATCGCCGCGCAGACACAGGCCGAACGAATTCTGCGGATGGGAGAATGCTATTCTCTTGCCGGCCTTGCCGTGCGCGGAGAGGATTTACTGGCCAGCGGCGTTCCTGCCGGCCCGGCGATAGGAAACTGTCTGCGGCGGCTGCTTGATGCGGTTATCGAGGGAAAATTGCCCAACCATCGGGAGAGCTTGCTCGACTGGGTACGCGGGCAAAGCTGGCCGCCGGTTTCCCAGTAAGAAAACCGCTGACTTTTCAAGCGACCGCGCCTCGCCGCCCAGCAAAATCGGCCGCACTTTGACAGAAAGGAACTCTTTGCACAGCAAAGGCATGGTGACTACAATGAAAGCCAAGGAAACCGACTCGCAGCTGAATGAAAAACGCATTTTAGAACGCATCGAGCAAACCCTGCGCGAGGGCTATCTTCGAAACGGAGAAAACTGGGGTCATGTGAACGGCCGGTTTTGGCGGCTTTCCCGCGTTTTGTTTTATTTTTTTACCCTCTATGCCTTTTTGCTCAACGGCGCTCACCTGCTGGCGCTTGCTCTTGCTCTGGATAACAATTACAGCAAGCAGCTTTCCGGCCAAACCACCAGCATCGCGACGCCGGAAAAATACGCGGCGACCATGGGGTATTTGAAGCAAACCCTGGTTATGATGGCGCTGCTGACCCTGGCGCTGATTGTGGTGGCTGTGCTGGTCTATAAACGCCGCCATCGCACGGCCCTCATCCTTTCCGCGATTAACTCGATCTTGTCTCTAGCGATGTACTCGCAGATGATGAACAGCACCTATCTGTACATCCGCAACTTCAAAGGGATTTTCACCCTACTTTACGCCTTTACGGTTCTTCTGCCGCTTTTGCTTTTGTTCCTGTTTCTCATTCAGTGGAAGGACCAACGCCGTTTACGTATGGAATATCAGCGGCTTACCACGAAAATTTACCGCCGCTACGCCGTGGGAGGCAATATTATCACTACCTCGCAGTGGGAAGAGGCATTGGCTGAGGAGGCTGCCCGGTCGAATGAAGCGCCTCCTTTGCCCGAACGCCGCCATCGCCGTCATTATGAGACGGACGACACGCCGGATAGTGTCGAATAATGTTATTTGTAAAACCAACACCAGATCGAA
>CABQCM010000265.1 GCA_902462665.1 uncultured Oscillospiraceae bacterium
CGGGATGAGCCTCTCCTGGCTGGCCAAACGCTGCACCAAAGCGATTTGCTCCTGATACATAGCGACCAGTTGATCCTTAAAGCTTTGTGTCTGGCGCTTCATTTCTTCCAGCGCGGCCCTCTCCGCCCGGCTCTTTTCCAATGCCTCAAACAGCATACGGCCCGAACGATCCTTGGCTTCCGCAATCACACGGGTGGCCTGATGCTTGGTATCCGCCAGCTTGGTCTGATAATCCTGCTCGGCCCGCTCGGTCAATTCGCTTGCTTTTTGACGGGCTTCGTTTTCCAACTGCGTCGCCCTTTGCTCCGATTCCTCTTTGAGCTTGCCAGCGTTGGTCTTAGCGTCATTCAAAATCTGATCGGCCATGCGCTGCGCGGTCAGAAGCGCGCTGTGAATGCTATCCTCCTGCGAGCGGTAGTCCTCAATTTTATCGGCCAGCACGCCCAACTTCTGCATTAATGCGTCGCTGTTTTGTTTCATCGCCTCCATCGAGCGGACGACTTCTTCAATAAATTCATCCACCTCTTCGGTGCGGTATCCCCGGCCGACGCGGGTAAAAACAACGTTTTTGACATCCTCAATGGTGTACATGCCCATCCAACTCCCCTTTCCAGATTACGTCTGCTCTCTGCCATCCGGAGTTGGATTACAGATACAGGCCATTGCTCTCCAGCTCGTCGATGAGCACCTCGCCCATGACGTCCACGTTGCTCGGGGTAATCATATAGGTCTTGTTGGCCACCTTTTTGATGGTAGCTTTGTTGGCGTAGGCCGCCCCGCTGACAAAATCGACCAGCCGATGGGAAACCTCCTTGGGGGTATCCTCCAAATTGAGCACTACGGTACGGCGCTCGTTGAGATGGTCGGCAATCGAGGGGCCGTCGCTCATACGCTCCGGTTTGACCAACACCACCTGAAGCTGGCTGCCGGTGTTGAGATTGACAATCTTGCTGCGCTTATCGGCACGGGAAGGCGCGCTTTCGCTCACCGGCGGCTCATTGTAAGCCGGAGGCGCCTCCTCGGGAATTTCATCGTCATAATAGTAATCGTCGTCGTCGATGGGAGCATTCATCATGTTTTTAATCTTGTCCTTAAAGCTCATCGTCCTACCTCCAAAACCTTGTATTTTAATGGGGCTGCCGGGAACCAAACAGAGCCGAACCAACCCGCACGAGGGTTGCCCCCTCGGCGACAGCTTCCTCATAATCGCCCGACATTCCCATGGATAACACGTCCATATTTATATTATCTATTCTTTTGCCCTGAATGTCAACAAACAGTTGTCGGAATCGAGAAAAAATTTGACGAATTTCGTTTTTTGTTTCGCAAATAGGAGGAATGGTCATCAAACCGCGCACCGAAATTCCAGGAAATGACGATATATTGTGTAATATTTCCTCCAATTCCACCACGCGTACTCCCGACTTGCTCTCTTCTTCCCCAACGTTCACCTCCACAAGCACCTCGGTCACAATGCCCAGAGCCAAGCTGCGCTGCGAAATGGCTTTCGCCAGCCGAACGGAATCGACCGACTCAATCATGCGGACCATACCGACCACAGCGTTGACCTTATTGGTCTGCAAATGGCCGATCAGGTGGATTTCCGCCCGATCTCGCCGCAATTCCTCCCATTTCGACTGCAACTCCTGCACACGGTTCTCCCCAATGAGATCAATACCGCATTCCATCGCACGGTTAATCACCTCGGCAGGCACCGTTTTTGTCGCGGCAAGCAAACGCACCTCTTGCGCACAGCGCCCCGCTTGGGCCGCTGCTCGCTCTATGTTTTCCTGAACCCGCCGGATATTATCCTCCAGCCCCGCATAGCGGGCCTGCAGCTCCTCACTTGACCATTTTTCCATCGTACAGATCCTTTCCCTCCACAATAACTTCGTCGTATAGCTTCAGCGAACTGCTTTTGGTTGTATCGGTCTCACAAATTGTAAAATTGGCGTTGGAGTACAAAATATTAACCGGCTTGAACTTGGCCGCGATTCCCGACAGTACATACACGCCCCTGACGCCGTCCACCACGCGCACAGCCGAGCTCGCCACGCGCAGGCCGGTATATTCCTTCAACCGAATCTGAATGGTTTCCCTTCTGGCGGAAAACAATTCGCTCGAGGTATAGGTGCAGCGAAGCAAAACCACACACCGACCGTCTCCCGATCCTCGGTTGATTGCACTGACCGTGACCGGCTGCACCGACTGAGAACCAAGCTGGAGCACAATATCAATGGTCTGCCCTTTGGTCAACAAGGAGGCTTGCTCCTCGGTCATGACACAGGCAATATACCATTCATAATCGTAAACCAGCTTGCCCACCGCCCCCTCCACGGGCTGCGGCTCCGCCTTGTAGGCCTGGTCCAACTGCTCGGGGGTGAGGGTTTCCAGTTGAGGAATCGTAAGTGCCTGTTCCAATCCGTCCACAGTGGAGACAAAATAGCCGGAGGACGGTACGCTGATCCTGGAAGCCGCCTTACCCGCGCTGCTTTGCAGCCCGCTGAGCTCCGACTCAAGCTGAGCGATGGTACCGCTGAAATCGGTCACCATCCCGGTAGCAATCTGGCGCTTATTCATCAAGGTAAGCAGTCCTGCCGCGGTGGAATCCAATCCATCCAGCCGCCCTTTATCGGCAATGGTCAGCAACCGGGCCAGCTTTTCGTTGATTTGCACGCTGAGCAAATCCGGATCGGCCGCATATTTCCCACTGCCTGACTGCAAGTCGTGCAGAGCGTCAATCTGTCCCCTCAATTCCTTCATGCGGGCCTGGGCGCTGGCGTCGGCCTCGTTGGAATAAACCTCCGCCACCGTACCGGACGCCGCCACATGCTCGCCATCGCTCACCGTGTAGCTGAGCACCCCTGCGGTATCCGTGGTCAAGACCTGCTCGTTGCGCACAAAATATCCCTCGGCGGCAATTGCGTCGTAGTGGGAATAATGCAGCACGTATTCCGTGCTGATCTTTTTTGACGAGACCGTCACCGTCTGATACAGCAAAAAGGAGACTGCAAACAATCCGGCGGCTGCCCAGAGGATTTTCCCTGTCCACTTTTTTTTCATGCTGTGCCCTGCCTTTCCTTCGAGCTTCTCCGGCCCTGTTTCCACCGCGTCAAAAAGATTTCACGACAATTAGCCTCTTTTGTCTTCTTCCGGCATCAGCTCAATGGCCGACACGGGGATGATGGTGGAGATTGCATGCTTATAGACCAGGCTTTGTTTTCCCTCGTTT
>CABQCM010000266.1 GCA_902462665.1 uncultured Oscillospiraceae bacterium
GGTGACCGACGAACAGCACCGATTCGGGGTGGGGCAGCGCGCGGCGCTGGCTCAAAAGGGCAGTGCGCCCCATATGCTGGTCATGTCGGCTACGCCCATTCCCCGCACCCTTGCGCTGATGATTTACGGTGACCTGGATTTATCGGTGCTCGACGAGCTTCCGCCAGGGCGGCAGACCATCGCAACCTATGCGGTGGGGACGGCTCTGCGCGCGCGCATCTATCGCTTTATCCAAAAGCATCTGGATCAGGGGCTGCAAGCTTACATTGTCTGTCCGTTAGTGGAGGAGGGGGATTCCGGTATGGCCGCAGCGCAGGAATATGCCGGGCGGTTGGCGGCGCGGGAGTTTGCCTCTTACCGTGTCGGGCTGCTCCATGGCCGGATGAAGGCGAGCGAGAAGGAGGCGGTCATGCGGGACTTCAAAGAGAATCGCATCCAGCTCCTTATCTCGACCACGGTGGTGGAGGTGGGGGTTGATGTGCCCAACGCCGTGGTGATGGTCATTGAAAACGCCGAGCGGTTTGGTCTGTCCCAGCTTCATCAGCTTCGCGGCCGGGTCGGGCGGGGGCAGCAGGCCTCCACCTGCATCCTGGTTTCGGACGCGCAGAACGAAGAAGCCCGCCGCCGGCTGAAGGTCATGTGCGAGACGGCCGACGGCTTTCGCATCGCGGACGAGGATTTGAAGCTGCGCGGGCCGGGCGATTTCTTCGGGGCGCGCCAGCACGGACTGCCAGAGCTGAGAATCGCCGATATGCTCACCGACACCGAGGCGCTGCGCCAAGCCAGCGCCGCCGCGCGGGAACTGATCGAGCGCGATCCCCGGCTGGAATCGCCGGAGCATTGCGGGTTGGCCGGTCTGGTCGATGCATTGTTTTCCTCCGTGGGCAGCGAAGGGTTCAACTAAATAAAAATCCGCAGGAACTGTCACATTCCTGCGGATTTTTGCTTTGATATACAATCTTTATTTCGGATCAATTGACAGAGAAGTTCCTTTAGCGAAGGCAGACGTTTTTACTCCCGAATACGATCGGAGGCATAGGCTAGACAATAGATGGTATCATCCCGCATGGAGGCGAGATAATGTGCGTTCACTTTGCCTACTTCCAACGTTTGAACCGCAGGAATTTCTTTTGTCGGGTCCCAAGCCTTCATCAGGCCAAGAAAACGAATGCTGGAACATTGGCGCAGCTCATGTAGCCACAACAAATAATCCTCAAGCTCTGGCTGACTCGCATCGTTCCGACCAATGGCGCTGTCACAGTCGCAGTACTGGTGAAGCACAAAGCCAATCGTTCCCTCCAAACGCGGAAAATGGTGTGGAATGTCAGCGTCAAATTTGTCGAGATGTTCATAGTAATTGTTGTGCAGCGCGCAAATTTTCTGAAATTCGGTGAAATTTACATCGTCATTCACAAACCCGAGTAAGCTATAACACATGAGACCACACTCCTTCAAAAAAGGATACTCCGAATAGATATCCCTAGAATAATTATTTTTATTATATCAGCGATGCAATAATCAGTCAAGTTTTCCGGTTTGCTTTTCTCAGCAAAATTATTCCACTATTTTAATGTGCCCTCCCGAAACAGCCTGTTTTGCTTCCAAAATTTGGCCGTGTGCGTGTTTTCTGTACAAGATGCCCAAAAAGCCGCTGTAAGTTCGGTCATTGCGACAATTTCTTTTGCTTGCAATATGCAGGGGCTATGCTTATACTACACTTAAAGAGAGGAACGTGCGGTTTTCCTCCGTATATAAAATTAAAGGAGATGGCATTCCATGAGCAAAATTCGAGCGGGTATCGTCGGCTGCGGCGGCATTGCCAACGGCAAGCATCTTCCCTCGATTCGGGCGACGGGAGAGGTCGAGTTAGTGGCCTTTTGCGATATTATCCTGGAGCGTGCGCAGGAAGCCTGCAAAACCTACGGTGCCGAAGGGGCTAAGGTTTATGAGGATTACAAGGAACTGTTAAAGGACGACTCCATCGAGGCGGTGTACGTATGTACTCCCAACCGTTCTCATAGCTTTATTTCCATCGACGCGCTGGACGCGGGCAAGCATGTCATGTGCGAAAAGCCCATGGCAAAAACCTACGCCGAAGCCATGCAGATGGTCGAGGCGGCCAAGAGGAATCACCGGGTGCTGACCATCGGCTATCAAAACCGCCGGACTGCCGCCTCGATGTACATCAAGCAGGCGGCCGAGGCGGGGGGTTTGGGCGAGATTTATTATGCCAAGGCCCATGCGGTGCGCCGCCGCGCCGTACCCACTTGGGGTGTTTTTCTCGACGAATACGAGCAGGGCGGCGGGCCTCTCATTGATATCGGCACCCACGCTCTCGATTTGACTTTGTGGTGTATGAACAACTATAAGCCCCGCATGGTGGTCGGCACCTCCTACCGCAAGCTGGCCGACCAGACCGACACCGGCAACGCTTGGGGCGATTGGGATCCCAAGGAGTTTACGGTGGAGGATTCCTGCTTCGGCTTCATTGTGATGGAAAACGGCGCGACCATCTCGCTGGAAAGCAGTTGGGCGCTCAACACCCTGGATGTGATTGAGGCCTCCACCACCCTGTGCGGCACCGAGGGCGGGGCCGATATGCGCGACGGGGTACGCATCAATGGGGTTCGTCATGGCAAGCAGTATACCTTAAAGCCGGATTTAGCGGCTGGCGGCGTGGCTTTTTACGACGGGGCGAGCGGCAAGCCGGAGGAGATTGAGTCCAAGATGTTTGTCGACGCTATTCGCAAGGGAACCGAGCCGTCCACTCTGCCCGAGCAGGCGGCGGTGGTCACCCGGATTCTTGAGGCCATTTACGAATCGGCCAAGACCGGCAAGCCGGTGTATTTGAACGATTAGCGCCGCTGCTCTTTTGGAATGCAGAAAGGATGAAGGTACCATGAAATTAGGGCTGATTACCGCTCCCTGCGCATCGGGAATCGACCATGTGGCCAACTTTGGGCTGAATTCGGCGGAGTTTGATATCAACATCGGTTCGGATATCGACGCTTTTGAGGCAGAGCTTCCCGCCATTGAGGAAGCCATGCAGCGCCGGGGCGTTTCGGTGGACGCCATCGGCCGCTGGGGGCCTGACCGCATCACCGTCGAAGGGCCGATCGAGCAGGAGTTAAAGACCGAATACCGCCTGATCGACGCGGCCGCGCGTCTGGCAACGCCGGTTTATATTACCGGCTGCAACGCGGTGGAGGGG
>CABQCM010000267.1 GCA_902462665.1 uncultured Oscillospiraceae bacterium
GAGGACGGAAAGACGTCGCTTTTCTTCGACCGCAGACCGGGCTGCTTTTTTCGTCAGCCGCGTTGCCGCTCATAGAAAAGCGACGTCTTTCCGTCCTCCGACGCCTTGCCGGCTGCAAAAAGCTGCCTGGTCTACGGCGCATTGTCCTCGGATTGCTTCGTTTGTTTGAATAATCAACTGTAAAGCCAAAATCGGCCTAGCACAATTTTTTAGAGCAGGCGATAGCCAGCGAGCCTGGCCCAATGTGGCAGGATACGCTCAGGGACAGAGGATCCATATGGATGCTGTAACCGGGGAACGCCGCCTCGACCTCCTGCTTAAAGTCGAGCGCCAATTCTTGATTGAAGGTATAAGCGATTTCCAGCCACATGTGGTCGGGGTCGCTTTCACCGGCAAACCGGGTCTCAAAATCCTTACGCATCGCGTCGATCATAGTTTTTCTGGCCATCTTGATTCCCCGTACCTTGGCGTAAGCGTCGAGCTTTTCTCCCTGAATTTGCAGCACGGGTTTGAGCTGCAAGAGAGTACCAATGGCGGCGGCCGCCGGAGTAATCCGTCCGCCTTGCTTGAGGTATTTGAGCGTGTCCACCATGATATAAATGCTCGAGTCGAATTTGTGCGCCTCTAAAGTTTCTTTGATTTGCACAGCGGAACTCCCCGCGCGGGCCAATGCCATAGCGTCGAGCACCGATTGCCGCTGGGTGACCGAGATACGCTGGTTGTTGACCACTTGCACCCGGCCGTCGTAGTCGGCGGCGAGCATGGTGGCGGTCTCGCACGAGGCGCTCAGACCGCTGGACATCGGGATATGCACCACCTCGTCGTATTCCTTCAGCAGCGTATCCCATAGCTCGAGCACCGTGCCGACTGCGGGCTGCGAGGTGGCGATGTCAGCCCCTTCGGCCAATCGGATATAAAATTGTTCCTGACTTAAATTGATGTCCTCATAAAAAGGCTCCCCATTCATCGTAAAGGGCATGGGAAGCACCGAAATCCCCATTTCTTTGGCCTCAAGCTGGGTGATGCCGCTGTTGCTGTCGGTCGTGATAGCGATATTACTCATGAATAGCTCCTTTGGTCGATGTTTTTTGAACGTGATTCCATGCATCCTGTGTAAAAGCACAAACCTGCCCTACGAAATTAGGACAACACAAAATATATTATATCAGACATCACCGTGTGTGAAAAGGGGAATGTGAAAAATAGCCATCTTTTGTCACAGATATCAGACGAAAAGAAAGCCAACTGGGAGCCGCCCGCTATTTACGCAGCGCGGCAATCCGCTCCCGTGCACGAGCCAGATCATCTTCCCCGTCTAAAATGCGTACAGAGAGATGAAAATGAGCGGTTTCCCCGGGCTGAATGGTCTTGAGAATACCGTCTTGGCGGCATTTTGCGCGGCCCTCTACCCGGCAGTTACCTGGCTCGAGTCCCATCACATAATCCCGAACGCCAGTCATTTTCCATTGCGTGAACTGGTCCAAACCGGCGGTATCAAAGCTTAAAAGAACGCCTTTGCCAATCGCGGGATTATAAAGCCCGGCGCAGCTCATACCTTGGTCGTCGCAGCCCAGCCGATGATAATAGCACTGCTCGGCAAAGCCGGCCTCAGGAGCGGGAATTTCGGCATATTGTTGCGTACCCTCGGCTGCGCGTTCATCACGGGGGATGACCTCGAGGGTCGGAAGTAGCAGCTCGGCCCCCTCGTCAAGCAAAGGATAACCCATGTTGCAGTGATAAAGCAGCATCAAAGGACGTTCCTCTCCGCCCAGATTGGTCACCTGGTCGTCGAAACACAATACATTGTCGTCCGACGGCATGGTCACCGTACGCTCCAGCCGCAGCTTGCCACCGAAAATCACCGCCTCATCCATGAGTCCCGATACCCGCATGGCCGGCTGTGCGCCGCTGTAATCGGTGTGCAGGTTCAACTCTTGCGCTGGGGTATTGCTAATACGACCGTGCACGACCGTTTGCTCGCCCTGATCCTCGCAGGCTGAGCCCACCGATTCCAGTCCGCAGGTGGTCATAAATCCAGCGGTGAAGTTGCGCAGAAATTCTTCCGGCTGATAATATTGGGGAGCGGCCCAGCCAGCCGGGGAGAAGAAGCCGAGGTTGTCTCCCTTGTATTCCAGCCGCATGGGATCAAGACAGCGGTCGGCCGCCAGGGTGGCGGTCAGTCCGCGCCCATTGCGCAGAATGACGACCTTCATTCCCTCGGCGCGACCGCCGCACAGACGATGCTCTTCGATGCCAAAAAGCTGTGAGTTGTGCCCTACTTTACGAAGTGACTGCTGATTCATGGTAAGTACCTCCTGCGTATTTTTCAAAATTTGAGGCGATGGAAGCTCTGTGTCAAGCGGCTACCTTTGCGGATGATGGCTGGCAAGGATTTATCTGCAAAACAGAAAACCGACCACAGGGCCTAAAAAAATCGCGATATAGATTAAGGTCAGCCAGGGCTGATACTCAACATAGAATTGCCGAAAGGTCAGGCTCCATGGATGACGAATCACAACCCATGCAAATAGGTCGAACACCGCGCAAATCGCCGTCCACAATAATCCGGTTGCGATAGCCTCATGCAAAGAGGGGGCGTCCAGGCAGTTTAGATATAAATAGCCGAAAACAGAAAATAAAATAATGTTATAAAGCGGATGCCACGGTTTTGTTTTTTCATATCCTTCTCCCATGCCCTCTTGGCTCATTGGTTCCATATGCCGTACGTATATGTTGAAAACTGTGTGCAGAATACCAACGATGGTTACCGAGAAATAACCGAGCCAAAACCACAGCATGGACATTCCAAGGTGCTGCATGGGACGCTCCCTCCTATATGCCGAGTGGTATAATACGCCATCACCGTTGAGGCGGACCGTACGCTGTCAGCGTACGGCGATCAAAATCAAAGTATAATGTCCGCTCCGCGGACATTATACCATGGTTCTCCGATTTTGACCAGCCACAGTTTGTTTTGATAAAGCGATAAATCAGACGAATTCCTCTCCCTCTTGTCATGATCCGTCGTATGCAATATAATGATATCTTGGAAATGGAGAGAAGATGTATGATACTAGAAACGGAAAGATTATATTTGCGCGAAATGACCCCGTCTGATTTCGAGTCCCTATGCAAAATATTGCAGGATGAACAAACTATGTATGCCTATGAGGGAGCATTTGATGATACCCAGTCGCGGGAGTGGCTTTTT
>CABQCM010000268.1 GCA_902462665.1 uncultured Oscillospiraceae bacterium
CCCGGCATGATGGACACCATCCTCAACCTCGGCCTCAACGACGAGGTTGCCGCCGGTCTGATTAAGGGCAATCCCGATCCCAAATTCGAGCGTTTCGTCTATGACTCCTACCGTCGGTTCATCCAGATGTTCTCTGACGTCGTGATGGAGATTTCCAAGAAGAAGTTCGAGGTTATCATTGACGAGCTGAAGGAAAAGAAGGGCGTTAAAGACGACATCGAGCTTGACGCAGCCGACATGAAAGAGCTGGTTAAGCTCTTCAAGGCTTACTATAAGGAGCAAAAGGGCGCCGACTTCCCCTCCGACCCCAAGGAGCAGCTGATGGAAGCCGTGAAGGCCGTGTTCCGTTCCTGGGACAACCCCCGCGCCAACGTCTATCGCCGCATGAACGACATTCCCTACAGCTGGGGTACTGCCGTCAACGTGCAGCCGATGGTGTTTGGTAACCTGAATGAGAATTCCGGCACCGGCGTCGCCTTCACCCGCGACCCCGCCACCGGTGAAAAGGCCCTCTTTGGTGAGTATCTCATCAACGCGCAGGGCGAGGACGTGGTTGCCGGTGTGCGCACCCCCTCTCCCATCGCCAAGCTGAAAGAGGATATGCCTGAGGTTTACGAGCAGTTCGCGACCATCGCTAACAAGCTGGAAAACCATTACCGCGACATGCAGGACATGGAGTTCACCATTGAAAATGGCAAGCTCTACATGCTCCAGACCCGCAACGGCAAGCGTACCGCCGCCGCCGCTCTCCAGATCGCCGTCGACCTCGTGGACGAGGGCATGATTTCGGAGGACGAGGCTGTGATGCGCGTCGAGCCGAAGCAGCTTGATTCCCTGCTACATCCGCAGTTTGATGCCAAGGCGCTCAAGGCTGCCGAGGTCATCGGCAAGGGCCTTGCCGCTTCCCCCGGCGCTGCCTGCGGCCGCGTCGTGTTTACCGCTGAGGACGCCAAAGAGTGGGCTGATCGGGGCGAGAAAGTCGTTCTGGTTCGTCTCGAGACCTCCCCGGAGGATATTGAAGGCATGGCGGCTGCACAGGGTATTCTGACCGTGCGCGGCGGCATGACCTCCCACGCGGCGGTTGTGGCGCGCGGCATGGGTACCTGCTGCGTTTCCGGCTGCGGCGACATCAAGATGTTTGAGGAAGAGAAATACTTTACCCTCGGCGGCAAAAAGATCAGCGAGGGCGACTATATCTCCATCGACGGTTCCACCGGCAACATCTACGGCGAGGCTGTGCCCACCGTGGAAGCCACCATTTCGGGCAACTTCGGCCGTTTCATGGCTTGGGCTGACGCCAAGCGTACCCTCAAGGTCCGCACCAATGCCGATACTCCCCGCGACGCCAAGCAGGCCATCCAGTTCGGCGCCGAGGGCATTGGCCTTTGCCGTACCGAGCACATGTTCTTCGAGGGCGACCGCATCAAGGCTGTGCGCGAGATGATCGTAGCCAAGGATGTGGAATCCCGCAAGAAAGCGCTGGCCAAGCTTCTGCCTTATCAGCAGGGCGACTTTGAGGCTCTGTATGAGGTTATGGATGGACTGCCTGTCACCATCCGTTTCCTGGATCCTCCGCTCCACGAGTTCCTTCCCACCAAGGAAGAGGATATCAAGGAGATTGCCGGCGAGTTGGGCATCACCGTGGACGAACTCAAGCAGGTCATCGCTTCGCTGCACGAGTTCAACCCCATGATGGGTCACCGCGGCTGCCGTCTGGCGGTTTCCTATCCCGAAATCGCTGAGATGCAGACCACCGCTGTCATCAACGCCGCCATCAACGTTACCAAGAAGACCGGTAAAAAGGTCGTTCCCGAGATTATGATTCCGCTGGTAGGCGAAATCAAGGAGCTGCAGTTCGTTAAGAAGACGGTTACCGATACCGCCGACCGCCTCATCAAGGAAGCCGGCATCGATATGCCTTACCATGTCGGCACCATGATCGAGATTCCGCGCGCCGCGCTGACTGCCGATGAGATTGCGAAAGAGGCTGAGTTCTTCAGCTTCGGCACCAACGACCTCACCCAGATGACCTTCGGCTTCAGCCGTGACGACGCTGGCAAGTTCCTGGATGCTTATTATGATAATAAGATCTACGAATCCGATCCCTTTGCCAAGCTGGATCAGACCGGCGTCGGCAAACTGGTCAAGATGGCTGCTGAACTGGGCCGCAGCACCCGCCCGGACATTAAACTGGGCATCTGCGGTGAGCACGGCGGCGATCCCAGCTCGGTCGAGTTCTGCCACAACATTGGTCTGAGCTACGTTTCCTGCTCGCCCTTCCGTGTGCCCATCGCCCGCCTTGCTGCTGCACAGGCTGCGATCAAATCGGGCAAATAAGGCAACGCTTTTGATTGTGGGCAACACCCGATAGCAAAACCTCAATAGAAAAAAAAGACCTTGTGGAGTAACATCTACAAGGTCTTTTTTTATTGTTAAAAACCTTGCAAACACGGGGAAAGTTCGTAAAATAGCCATTTTTCCAACTTTTCCGTGATGATTGCAAAACTCAAATTTCAGTGCCCCAAAACGCTTTTTGATTCGGAACGAAAAGCAAAATCAATTAGAAAAAGGCCTTGAAGAATCTCTTCTTCAAGGCCTTTTAACACCATGGAGGATACGTTTCATGCTCCTACGAATGGCTTTGTGCCAACTCTACTTGCCTCAGGATAAACGGCACGACTTCGTCTGGCTGGATTTGAAGAACCAGAGCAAACTCGTCGTACAATAGCTTTTCCGCCTCTTGAAAAAAATGCTCGTCGGCGGTATGCAGATGCTTGCCTTTGGCGCGCTGCGCCTGTTGATGATCGTAAAGCGCCTTAATGATACGAATCAGCTCCATACGGTCGCCGCGCTGTAAAACTTCCCGGTATTTTTCCTTACGCTCGTTCTCGTCCTCAATCCACATCGACCTTTCGCCTGGAATGGCCCGGATAATTTCGTGAACTTCATCGGCCGACAGCACATGCCGCATTTTTGCTGTGAGAGCCTTGTTGTCCGCCGGCACATAGAGGGTGGAGCTGCTGTTATAGACCGGTTTTAGGACATAATACCGCATGACCTTTGCACCGAAATCTTTTTCGACGATATCTGTGACAGTACATACGCCTTCTGAGCCATAAAGGATGGTATCGTTGACTTGAAACATGGTATCCCTGCTTTTCTTTATGCCGCATCACGACAAGGATATTAGAACGCCTGCATTTTAA
>CABQCM010000269.1 GCA_902462665.1 uncultured Oscillospiraceae bacterium
TGCGCCCTGTATCGAAAGATGGTGGAGGATCAGAACAAGGTCGATAACTGGAAGATCAAGGAGGTGTCCCTTTGATTAAGGAAATCTGGAATACCCTTACCCCCAGCGGGAAACGCTCTTTATCGCTCTCTGTCACGGGCTTTACTCTGTATGCCCTTTCAGGGATTGCTATGATGTACATTGTTCTGAAATCTCTGGAAGCCATCATGTCCGGAAGCTCCGTGCTGCTGTGGTACTGGATCGCATTGGCCGCCTGCCTGCTGATAAAAGGCGGCAGCAACATCCTTGCAGATGTGAAAAAGCACCATGCTGGCTTTGATATTGTCTTTCAGATACGTAAAAATATCATCTATCGCCTGAAGGCGTTTTCGCTTGGCTTTTATACCAACGAACGGTTGGGCGAAATCAGCACCATCATTCATAAAGACGTAGACAAGATGGAAATGGTTGTAGGCCATGTGTGGACGCGGATGCTTGCCGATTTTATCGTGTCTGCTATTCTTCTTACGGCGCTGGTCGTTTATGACCCGAAAATGGCGCTACTTATGATTTCTGCCTTGCCTGTCGCAGCCCTGTTTCTTACGTTGGGCTTGAAGCGTGGAGAGAGGTTAGAGGAAAAAGCCGGAAACGATCTTGCCGATATGGTGAGCGTCTTTGTGGAATATGTAAAAGGGATTCCCCTCCTGAAAGCCTTTTCCGAAAGCCGCCGCTTTGAGAAAAAGGTTGAACAGACGGCCCGCGACTTCGGACAGAGTAGCAAAGCCGTATCCAGAAATCGGGCGGCGGTCTTGGCCGTCTATGGCCTTATCATTGATGTCTCCTTTTGGATCATGCTCACCGCCGGGCTGCTCCTGCTGCTGATGGGGAAACTCCCCGTTTACGGTTTCTTGCTCTTTGCCATCATCAGCCGCGAGTTTTACAAGCCCTTCCTTGCGTTAGAGAGCCATTGGGTGAATTATCTGACAGTAACAGACAGCTATCGCCGCATCAAAAAGATAACCGAAGCCGAAACCGTCCCGGAGCCGGAAAGGCCAATCCACCCCACGGAATACGCAATTTCCTTTGAGGACGTGTCTTTCTCTTATGAGGAAGGCGGTTTCACCATGCAAAACATCTCTTTCCATACACCGGCACAAACACTCACCGCCCTTGTCGGCGGCTCCGGCTCCGGCAAAACGACAATTACAAATCTCCTGCTGCGCTTTTGGGATGTGACGGACGGCGCAATCCGCATCGGCGGAGTGGACGTGCGGGATATGAGCTACGATGAACTTCTCGGCTCTGTCAGCATCGTCATGCAGAACGTCCAGCTTTTTGCGGATACCATCGAGGGGAATATACGGCTTGGAAAGGCCGCGGCCACACAGGAAGAAATCATTACCGCCGCAAAAAAGGCCCGCATCCACGACTTTATCATGTCGCTTCCTGACGGGTATCAGACCATGATCGGAGAAAACGGCGTGGGGCTTTCCGGAGGCCAGAAGCAGCGCCTTTCTATCGCGCGAGCATTTTTGAAAGACGCCCCGATCCTGCTTTTGGACGAGATCACAAGCAACGTCGATCCGGTCAATGAGGCTTTGATCCAGGAGGCTATTTCGGAGCTGGCAAAGGACAGGACGGTTTTGGTAATCGCACATCATTTGAGTACGATCCGTAGCGCGGATCAGATATTGGTATTTCAGGATGGCCGGATCGTTCAATCAGGGCAACATGAAACCCTGCTATCGGATTCCGATGGATACTATCACAAGCTGTGGAACGCCCGCGGCAGCAAGGAGGTCAACGCAAATGAAGGATTATGCAGTTGAGCTGCGGGAGGTATCGTATCAATATCAGGGTCACTCCCAGCCTGCTATTCATGGAATTGACCTCAAAATCGAAAAGGGCTCTTTTGTGCTTGTCAGCGGCGCAAGCGGCAGCGGGAAAACAACGCTTTCCCGCTGCATCAATGGGCTTGTTCCGCACTTCTACGAAGGCACATTTAGCGGCGAGGTCTATTTGAATGGCAGGAATACCGGAGATTACGCTTTGCGCGATTTTGGAACTATCGTCGGCTCCGTCTTTCAAGACCCGCGAAGTCAATTCTTTATGACGGATACGACAAACGAGATAGCCTTTGGCTGTGTCAATATGAAGCTGCCGCGGGAAGAAGTATGGCAACGCACAAAGGACAGTCTTGAAAAGATCAATATTTCCAAGCTGACGGACAAAAACCTGTTTCAGTTGTCCAGCGGTGAGATGCAAAAGGTGTCCATCGCCTCCTGCTACGCCATGGCCCCGGATATTTATGTGTTTGACGAGCCCTCCGCAAATTTGGATTTTCGGGCAATTATGGAGCTGCATGATGTCCTTTCGGAACTGAAAAGCGAAGGGAAAACCGTGATTGTGCTGGAACACCGGGTTTTCTATCTGGCCAATCTGTTGGATCGTATGATCTTTTTGGAGGATGGCGTTATGCGAAACGATTTCAACAGGCAGGAAACGCTTTCGTTAAGCGACAGTGATTTGAGGCAACTCGAACTGAGGAATTTCAGCCTTGACGCACTCACGCCCTGCTCACGCCAGACAGCTTTACAGGAGGAATCGAGACTGACACTATCCCTCTCCCATGTGTCTTTCGCCTATGGGCGACGCAAACGGCGTTCAGAGGCGGAGGTTGCGCTTTTGCACGATGTTTCTTTTGAAGCGTATAGCGGAGAAATCATAGGGATCATCGGAGATAACGGCGCGGGCAAAACGACTCTTGCGAAACTATGCTGTGGGCTGCTGAAAGAAAGTGCAGGGATTATTTCCATCCACGAAAAGCAGCTTCCGCAGAAAAAACGCCTCGGCCAGATTTGCTTTGTCATGCAGGATTCCGATTATCAGCTCTTTGGGGATAGTGTGTTAAACGAGTTGCGGATCGGAGCCGGAAACAAAAGCTCAAATGGCGCAGAAAATCAGGCGATTTTGAAAAAGCTCTCCCTCTGGGAAAAACGCGAAAACCATCCTGCCGCCCTTTCCAGAGGGCAAAAGCAGCGGCTCACGATAGCCGGAGCTTTGAAAGCAGACAGCCGTGTACTGTTCTTCGATGAGCCGACCAGCGGTTTGGATCGCGGGAATATGCTTCGTGTCGCCGCGGAACTCAAATCGCTTGCGAGAGAAAGCCGTGTCGTTTTCGTGATTACCCATGACTACGAGTTTATCTTGGCGGCCTGC
>CABQCM010000270.1 GCA_902462665.1 uncultured Oscillospiraceae bacterium
GGATGGAATATCGTGCTTGCTATGTATTTTACTGCAACAGGATACACAAGACCCGCGCACGTTCTTTCCATACTGCGGGGGTTCGCGGTGATCCTCCCCTTGGTGTTTTTGCTGTCGCATCTGTGGGGGATGACGGGTGTATGGTATTCGTTTCCGACCGCCGAGCTGTTGACTGGTATCGCCGGCTTGGGATTTTATCTGTATTTTGAGAATGTGCGCCGCCGGGGGACTCTGTGTCAGCCACAGCTTTCATCCGATTGCCGGGGAAAGTAAAAAACAGGCTAGGAATTTGCCGCCAGTTGTGGTATGATATTACCATTCATATCATACGATCCTTCGTCCGCGCTGGAACACCGATTTCCCTCGAACGGTAGGAGTTTTGGGAGTGAACTGCCGTGCCTTTTAAAAACTGTGTCGATTTGCATATGCATACCGACAATTCGGACGACGCGCATCATTCGGTCATCCTGATGTGCGAATACGCTCAGCGCCGCGGCCTACGAGCTGTGGCGGTGACCGATCATTGCGAATGCAATCGGTATAAGACCGACCGGTTTGATCGAGCCATTCGCCAGAGCTATGTTGAAACCGTCAAGGCGCGCGCCTCGTTTCGCGGCTCCCTGGTGGTGCTGGCGGGGATGGAGCTTGGGCAGGCCATGCAGAATCTGGAAGCCGCTGAGGATGCCCTAGCCGCCAATGACTACGATTTTGTCATCGGCAGCCTGCACAACGTCGCAGGGGAGGCGGATTTCTGGCAGGTCGATTACACTAAGAAAGACCCGATGAAACTGCTGGACCGGTATTTTGAGGAGATTTATCAGCTGGTGGTGTGGAATCGATTTGATACCCTGGCTCATTTGACCTATCCGCTTCGGTATATCGTGGGGGTCGAGCACATCAACGTCGATCTTGCACGCTGGGCCGAGCCGATTGACGCTATTTTGAAAACGCTGGCCGCCAATGGCAAGGCGCTCGAAATCAATACCTCCGGGCTTCGCCAGCCTTATGGTCGCGCGCTTCCCCATCTGGAAATTGTCCGCCGGTTCCGCGAGGTGGGGGGCGAATACATCACCGTCGGCGCCGACGCGCATTGCTGCGAGGACGTGGGGGCGAACGTGGAGGACGGATTGCAATTGGCGCTGGAAGCCGGCTTCCGCTATGTTTCCCTCTTTCAAAAGCGCGAGCCGATGCCCGTACCCATCGAGTAATCACTCAGAAAGGATGATTTGTATGACCGATAAGCTTTTGGAGCTGCTCAACGATAACGCCCGCTATACCAACGCTGAGCTGGCCGCGATGCTCGGTATTTCCCAGCAGCAGGTGGAAGCTCATATCCGCGAGTTGGAAAAGCGGGGCGTGATTTGCGGCTATAAGCCGTTGGTGAACTGGGAAAAGACCGATACCAACCTCATTACCGCTCTCATCGAGATTCGTGTGACCCCCCAGCCGGATGAAGGCTTTGAGACCATCGCCGAGCGAATCATGGGCTTTGACGAGGTTGAGAGTATTTATTTGATGTCGGGCGGGTTTGATTTCGCCGTGATGGTGCGGGGAAAAACCTTCCAGCAGGTGGCTATGTTTGTAGCAAAACGCCTGTCGCCGCTTGAGCACGTGCTCTCCACCGCCACCCATTTTGTCCTGCGCCGTTATAAGGATATGGGGGTTACCCTAGTCGGGGAGAAGGACGACGATAGGGGGATCTTTTCGTTTTGATAAACTACGATAAACTGCTTAGCCCCACGGTGCGCGCGCTTAAGCCGTCGGGTATTCGCAAATATTTTGATATTGCCGACTCCATGGAGGGGGTAATTTCTCTGGGTGTGGGCGAGCCGGATTTCGCCACGCCGTGGCACATCCGACAAGCTGGCATCGCTTCGCTGGAGGCTGGCAAGACCCGCTATACCTCCAACTGGGGCTTGATGGAGCTGCGGCAGGAGCTTAGCCGCTTCATGCAGCGGCGCTACGACCTTTCCTATGACCCCCATAATGAAATTCTGGTAACGGTGGGCGGCAGCGAGGCCATCGACGGCTGCCTGCGCGCGCTGGTCTCTCCCGGCGACGAGGTGCTCATTCCCGAGCCTTGTTTTGTCTGTTATAACCCGATTGTGCAGCTTTGCGGCGGAGTGCCGGTGACGCTGGAAACTCTGGAAAAGGATAATTTCCGCCTGACGCCCGAGCAGCTGCGCGCTAAAATCACCAGCCGTACCAAGGTGCTGATTTTACCCTATCCCAACAATCCCACCGGCGCGGTCATGCGCCGCGCCGATCTCGAGGCCATCGCCGAAGTGCTGCGCGGCACGGATATTATGGTGCTCTCGGATGAAATTTACGCCGAGCTGACCTTTGGTGACGAGCCGCATGTGTCCATTGCGTCCATTGAAGGGATGGCCGAGCGCACTGTGGTGGTCAACGGTTTTTCCAAGTGCTATTCCATGACCGGCTGGCGTCTGGGCTATGCCTGCGGGCCCGCCCCGGTCATTTCGCAAATGACCAAGATTCATCAGTTTGCCATTATGAGCGCGCCTACCACCTCACAGTATGCTGCCATCAGCGCCTTAAAAAGCGGGGATGAGGATATTGCCAATATGCGTCGTCAATACGATGCGCGCCGGCATTTTGTGCTCAACGGTCTGCGGGAAATCGGGCTGAGCTGCTTTGAGCCGGAAGGGGCGTTTTATGTCTTTCCTTGCATCCGGTCGTCGGGACTGAGCTCGGACGAGTTTTGCGAGCGGCTGCTCTACTCCCAAAAGGTCGCTGTCGTGCCCGGAACGGCTTTCGGCGAGTGTGGGGAAGGGTTTATCCGGGTATCCTATTGTTATTCCCTCGGGCATCTTCGTGAGGCGCTCGGCCGGATGGGAACCTTTTTGGAGGAATGTCGCCGGGAGAACGCTGTGCAGGAGGGGAAAACCGTATGCTGCGCAGGCCGTTGACCATCGTCGCTCCGGCCAAGCTCAATCTTACGCTGGATATCATCGGAATCCTGCCGCAGGGCTATCATGCCGTTCGCATGGTACTGCAATCGGTCGATTTATGCGACCGGGTGACCCTGTCGCAGGGAGAGGGGGAGCTTTCGGTTCGCTGCCCCGGTTTTCTGCCGCAGGGGGAGGAGAATATCGTCCATCGGGCGGCTCTTGCATTTTTTGAGGCGGCGGGGCGTGCGATCGAGGCGGTCGAGCTGC
>CABQCM010000271.1 GCA_902462665.1 uncultured Oscillospiraceae bacterium
GTTGCCCTTGACGCTCTGCGTCACATTGGCCTGCTTGCCCGACTTGACGGTCGTTTTGAAAAACTCAAATTCACCGTAGGCCTTCTGCGGCGAACGCAGATAAACCCGCGCTACCTTTTCGCCCGGCGTAAGGGTAAGCAGCTCGTTGAGATTCAGAGTGGTTTTCACACTCTCGTTTTTGTTAAATTCCAACCGGCCGTCAACAAAAGTTCCCATGCGCTCGGATGTGCGCGACTTAAAGGTACTCTCCTCAAGGGCCAGGACCGCCGAATCTTCCTCAGCCGAAGCGCCCAACACGGGCAGCCCAATGGCCAGCATCGCTGCCGCCAGCAATACGGCCAAAACACGTTTGGTTAATTTCATGGCGTTCTTCCTCCCTTTTCTTATTGAAGCTCAATGCCCGTAATGCGGACGCTGGCTCCTCTGAGCTGAATGTAGAACACGGTGTTTTTACCGCTGACCGCAGAAATATCCCAGTCGTTGGTAACGTTCGAGACGCTGGCGATACGCACCCAGTCGGTGGGCTGCTTTACGGTTTCGCCATTCTCGTCCTTAACCGATTTGGTTCCCTGGATGACGGTCTCATTGCCCTGTTCGTCCACAGCAAGCAGACGGATGTCAGCCGAAGAAGCGCTGCCGGTATGCAGCGACAAGACCTTTGCGCTGGAAGGAACCGCAATCTTATTGTAGGTCATGGCGTTGGGGGTGTCGACTTCATCATCGTCCACCCTGGTACCCGCCAGATTGATCTGCAGCGCCTTGCTTCTGCTGTTTTCGGAGAAAAACGCGTTGTCGCGGTCACCCTCGCCAACCACCAGCTTCCAGCCCTGCGTACCTTTTGTAGCCTCGAAATCAAAGACCGTCTCCTGGGTTGCCGTCAAAGCAAGAGCGTCGTCTTTTTCCGCAAGCCCCTGGCCGGGCAGCGTGGGCAGCGTGTCATTCTCGCCCATCTGCGGCTCTTTAGAAACAAAAGCGTTTTTCTTAGCCACTTTCTTCTCAATCAACTGCAGGAACTCGCCCGGGGAAACCAAAATGACGTCCTCGTCGAGCATCTTGGACAGGGTCACGCAATCCTCATAAGAGAATGCCCACTGATAGACGTTGATGGCCGAATAGCCGTCAATCACCGTAGCGTCCTTGGTGCGGTTGTTGAGCCTCCATGCCATCTGCTGGAGCATTTCATTGCGCTCGCTCTGGCTCTTAATGGCAACACGGCTGCCATTGGCCTTGAAGCTGTCGAGCGAGGTGTTCACCGAGTAGGCCAAGCAATCACGCAGATTCACAAAGGGCTTGTTGTTGCTCCAGTAAACCGCGCCGGGCACCCCGGTATTATTGGTGACATAACCCGTACCGTTGAGGTAGTAGAGGAAACCACCCTTGATGCCAGCCGGCTCAGAATAATAGGACAGCTGCGTAGCGCGGGTCTCATCGTCCTCGATGGGCGCGCTTTCCATAATGGTGATGTAATCCATGTTCGCGCCCTGCATGTATTCCGCAGTACGCTTATAATGCTCCTTGCGCAGAGCGTCCGCCGAGGCAGGATCCTCGGTTCCCAGAAGATTGCTGTAGTTATAGCCCAGACCCGAGAGACCAGCCACAAACTGATCGTTGACCGAAGCGGTCTTGTAGAGATAATTGAGAATCAGGGGGGACATGTCGGTCATCATCGGGGTCAGCGTCCAGCCCATGGGGATGGTGCCGCGCGCGCTGTTATTCCAATAGACAAAGGGCAGATGCGCCTGCGTCTGGACAAAGCCGCGCTCCACAAAGCTGTAGCTGGTGCCGCCCTCCATGATCAGGGTGGCATAATGCACCTTATCGGTATTGGTACGCGCGTTATTCAGCGACGGAGTCTGCTTGAAGTTGGATTTCTCCAGCCCAGCAAATACGCTGATGTTATTCGCATGGTCGGTCGGAACCAGCGCAATGCCCATCTGGGTAATATGAGAAACTACCGGATTGTCAAGATTGATCAGCTCGCTGGTGCCCTCGCTGTCCACCCAGCCCAGAATGACGGCGTTGGGATTGAGCTGCTTGAGGAAGGGATCCCAGTTGCGCTCCTGGTTGTTGGTGACAAACAGGCAGCCTTTGGCAATGCCCACGTCGCGCATATTGTAATCGCGCGCGCCGAGCAGGATCATCATGTCCGCGTTGAGCGTACCGTCGCCGCCATTGATATTCTTTTTGCCAACAAATCCATAGTGTTCCGCCAGATCGTACTCCTCAAAATTGGCCGCGTTGCCCAGAGAAGCATTGTCGCCGCCCAGAATGGAGGCAGCCGTCTTGGTGCCGGCGGTCAGGCCATGTTCCTTGGCCTTGGACTCCAGATTGGAGTCGATGGGCAGCCAGCCCTCCTGGCCGGCAATGGTGCAGGCGTTGGCATAGGAAGCTAAATCACCCGCCGTACCCGCCACAGGATTGTTCTCGTCAAAGAAGGTGTAGGTGGTATAGTGGCTGTCAGTGATATGGCTCTTGAACTGATCCACCAAATCCCACAGATTGTTCACGTATTCCAGCTGAACACCGTAAACCTCCTGCAGCTCCTTGAGCCACTGGTTGTAGGAATCAAAGTCATACACCACGGCAATCTGGCTCTCTCCCTTGCGGGCGACGATGCCCTGCAGGGCCAGCGCGCAGAACCGCTCGGGGATGGTCATATTCGACCCGGCAGCGCCGATGACATACAGCTTTTTCGCTGTCTTGAAGTTACCGAAATAATACTCGTTGCCGGTGTATTCTTTCAGTTTTTCGTTCAAAGAAAAATTATCCGGCACGTCAACCTCCGTTTTATCGACCTCAAAGGACGAAATCAGGTTTACCGACTTTTGCAGCATCAGCAGCGCGTCGCTCGCATCAACCAAGCCGTCGCCGTTGACGTCGGCCGCACGGTTCTCTGCACGGTTCAGGTCACGCAGCTGAACCGAGTACTGCAGCGCGATCAGAGCGTCGGCCGCGTCGACCTCCTTGCTGTTGTCCACATCGCCGGTGTCATAGAGCGCGGTATCCTGCGCGTCTGCCTGAGGCACAGCCGCAGCTGCTTCTACGCCCAGGGCAGCGGCATCCGTCGACGCCGAGGCAGCGCCGCCAAGGATCATGACACCCATGAGCAGAGCCATTGTCAACACCATGGCCAAGCTCCGTTTGAGTTGGTTTGTC
>CABQCM010000272.1 GCA_902462665.1 uncultured Oscillospiraceae bacterium
ACCTGCTGCTGGGTGGTGCCCAGCAGATTGAACTCGGTAGTCATGGCGACAAGGGGGAAGGGGCCGTTGGAAACGGCCGTATTGGGATCCCATTTGGAGATGTCTGCGTCAATGGGCATAGCGACCGAGCCGGTGTCCGATTCCAGAATGGTCTGGGTGGTGCGGCGACCGTTGTCCTCAAACAGCAGACGACAGACGCGGTAATCGACCGGATAAATGTAACGGCTGGAATCGAGCTTCATAAACTGGGTGTAATCGGTGCCCGCCGCTTGGGCGAATACATAGGTGGGGTTGGAGTAATACATCCCCTGCGAGGTGGTGTAAACCAAAGCCCCATTCAGCCAGGAAATCCTCCAGATTCGGCAAAGAAGGCTGCCGAACCGACGCGACATAAAGCAAATCCCTGCCCAGGCTGCCGCCATTATCCAAAAATTGCTCGAGCTTGGCAATTTCCGTGGGGTCAAAATCCTGCGTCGGGGCATTGATTACCACAATTTGGGCGTTGGACGGGATATCGCTGGTCAAAAGATTGTCCACGGTGGTAAATTCGTAGTTGTTCTGTTTAAGCAGGTTTTGAAGGCCGGTAACGTCTTCGCTCGAATGCCCGCCGATCACGGCCACCGGAATGGATTCTTCCGCCGTAACGACATAGAAGGCCGACACCAGAGCCGTTTCCAGCTTGGAGCCGGAGACGGTATAAGCGCCGTAACCGTATTGAGCGTAGCCGGTGGGGTCGATCTGGTCGTACAGATCGGTCGCCTTGATGATGCGGTAGCGCTCAATGGTCTTTCCCTCGGCGTTTTCAAACGAACTCTCGACGATGATATCGCCATACTGAACATTTTCGGCCGAATATTTCTGCGAGAGGGAGGCGAATTCCGTGCCCGAGAGAGGATTGCGCCAGCTCACCGAAATGTGCGGATTAATCTTGTGGAAGTCGTTGAGGAAAACCTTCATCTGGTTGTAGTAACGATATCCCACCGTTTCATCCTGCATCAGATAGAAGTTGTAGATGTAATTGGCGTACATGCCGCTGTCAATATCGTCCGCACCGGCGCAGACGATCACGTTAATGTCGTTTTGAATGCCCTTAACAAAAACGTCGTGCTGCTCGGCCAGGGTGATGGTATAATCCTGGTTGGCCGTCAGGTCAATGGACAGGGGAAAACGCTCGCTCAACGCGGTGGCCACAATATTAATCAGCACCAGCGCCACGGCGAACACAGCGGTGAACAGAACAGCCATACTCCCGTGTCGGAACTTTTTGGAGGAGAATAGCCCTTTTTTCTTACTCATTATTTCGTCCTCCTTACGCGTAGCGTTTCCGGTCAAGCACCCGCACGGTCAAAAACAGGAATAGTGCGGTAAAGCTGAGGAAAAAGATCATGTTGGCGTAGTCAAAGGTTCCCTGCGTGAACCCGGTGTAGCGGCCGTTAAAGGAAATCCAGCCCACCAGCTTGGTCACCCAGTCAACGTTGACGAGGGAGGCGACCGTATCAATCAGCCAGAGCACCATGGAAACCGCAAAGCTGGCCACCGCAGCGACAAGCTGGCTCTCGGTCAGAGACGAAATAAACACGCCGATGGAGGTCATGGCGCTCGCCAGCAGCAGCATCCCAATCAGGTTGCCGATGTAGACCAGCCAGTCCGGAGAGACATAAAAAGCGGTGATGATCTGGAACACCAGCGTGATGCCCATCGCAATGGCGAACACCGTCATGGCGGCCAGGTATTTGCCGATGACCACGCCGGTCAGCCCGACGGGGGCGGTGTAGAGAAGCTGGTCGGTTTTTTGCCGCTTATCCTCGCTAAAAACGCGCATGGTCAAAAGCGGAATGACGATGAGCACAATGACGAACATCGAGCTGAAAAGCTGGGTCTGATCGGAGCTCCCGCTTTCAAACAACAGGGAAAAGAAAAAGGATGCAAACACATAAAAGATGGCCAGAATGACATAGCCGATGGGAGATGTAAAATATCCCTTGAATTCACGTTTGTAAATGGCGCCCATGGATTATTCCCCCTCCTTTTGTTCCGACTGCGCCTCGTCCGGCGGCGTATCTACCGAGTCTGGCTCCGTACCGGCCGGTTGGCCTTCGGATGGCTCGTCCGACTGGGAATCGGCCTCCAAGCCGGCCGTGCCAAACAGCTTGGCAGCCTCCTCCGGGGGTTGGCCGACCATTTTGAGGAAGACCTCCTCCAGGGTCATGGCATTGGAGGTCAGCTCCAGCATCTTCCAGCCCTGCGCAACGGCGCAATCAAAGATGGCCCCGCGCACGTCTACGCCCGGCATCGGCTCGATGCGGTACTCGGTCGAGCCAAGCTCCCGCGCGCCGAGAGCACGCGCACCCTTGACCCCGGCCAGCCGTTCCAGCGCCGAAAGCACCTGACGGGCCGGGCCGATGATCTTGGCCGTCAGGCTCATATCCTCTGAAATGTGGCGGGAAAGCTCCTCATGGGTGCCGTCGGCAATGAGCACCCCCTGGTTGATGACGATAATGCGCTCGCACACCGCCTCGATCTCCGAAAGAATATGGGAACTCAAAATGACCGTGTGGGTACGCCCGAGTTGAGCGATAAGATTGCGAATATCAATAATTTGTTTGGGGTCGAGGCCGACGGTCGGCTCGTCGAGAATGAGCACGTCGGGGTTGCCAATCAGGGCCTGGGCGATGCCTACGCGCTGTTTATATCCTTTGGAGAGGTTGCGGATGAGCCGATTGTAAACATTGTCAATCTTGACCAGACGCGCAATTTCGGCCAGATGAGGCTTGCGCGGCAGGGTGGTGCGTTTGAGGTCATAGACAAAATTCAGATATTCCTTTACCGTCATGTCGATGTAAAGGGGCGGCTGCTCAGGCAGGTAGCCAATGCGCTTTTTCGCCTCGCGCGGATCTTCCAGAATGTCGTATCCATCAATTTTGACGGTACCCTCCGTCGCCGACAAATAGCCGGTGAGGATGTTCATGGTTGTGGATTTTCCCGCGCCGTTGGGCCCCAGGAAACCGACGATTTCGCCGTCGTTTATCTTGAAGCTGGCGTTTTTGACCGCGGCGTGGCCGCCGTACCGTTTGACGAGGCCAGTTACCTCTATCATGGATTGTCCCTCCGTTTCCAATTTGTGCACGAAGCCATCCGCCGGCAAAGGTCGC
>CABQCM010000273.1 GCA_902462665.1 uncultured Oscillospiraceae bacterium
ATGTCCAGTCACGCTTGCAACCTCCGGAACAAAGCGTTTTCCAAGTACACTCCTTGCACTCTGCGGGTCGGTTCCCGCTATCCTGCAGGAAACGCTGTAAACAGGCCCCTTCTCTCAGTTTTTCAAAAGAGTCATCCCGCAGATTTCCTAATTTCCAATTATCCAGCACATAAAAATCACAGGGATAAACGCTTCCGTCTGCTTCGACTGCAAAATACCCGCCGCACATGCCGCTTGTTGCACAGGTTCCCCCAGGTTGCCCCATGGCAAGATGTACGTAATCATCAAAGAGCCGCACGCTGGTGTAATTTCCGCTTTTCCAGTCACGATACCATTCATCAAACAAAGCGCAAAGGAATTCACCATAATCTTTCGGGGTCAAAGACCATTTTCTCCGGCCGCGTTCTTCCCCCAACGGATCCAGACAAGGAATAAACTGCAAAAATTGTACTCCGGTTTTCTTCATCGCATGATAACACCGCACCGCGCTTTTAGCACAGCGGCGTGTCACAACGCATAGCAGGTTACACTCCACACCCATCTGCTGCAACAGTCGAATGTTTTTCTGTATCCTCGTCCACGTTCCTTTCCCGGCAGTATCTACACGAAATTCATCGTGAAGTGTCTTATCTCCATCCACCGATATTCCAACAAGGAAATCGTTTTTTGCAAAGAAGGAAACCCACTCCTCATCAATAGTCAATCCATTCGTTTGAATTCTATAATTTACCGAAACATTGCCTGTATTCAGGCGTTTGACGATTTCTATGAATGCTCGAAAAAACTGTTTTCCTGCTATTGTTGGTTCGCCACCTTGGAAAGTAAATCCAACACCGCCCTGCATTCCTGCCGTCGCAAGAGCTCTGGTAACAAGAAGTTCTGCCGTTGTTTCTGACATAACGCCCATGCTGGGGATCTCCCGGTTAGCTGCTTCATCTGCGTAAAAGCAATAGTGACAGCGCATATTGCACAGACTGGAGGCGGGTTTTATAAGCAGATTGATATATGGCATAAGGCACCTCATCCTATAAAATTCGAGCATTCACAACATAATGCTCCCACTGCATATCTTTGATATGATAATAGCATTTTACAATTCTGTTTGCAAGCTGTATGCTTGATAGTATCAAATCACAGAAAAGAGGTCACTTTATTTTCATGCATAAATCAGTTGTATCCCGCACCGCCCGGCTGGGCAAGCTGTTCTTCAGTATGCTGTATATCAGCAGCTTTACTTTTGGTGGCGGCTTTGTCATTGCAACCTTCATGAAGAAAAAATTCGTGGACGAGCTCCATTGGATTGACGAAAAAGAAATGTTGGACATAACCGCTCTGGCGCAGTCCTCGCCGGGTGCTATCGCAGTAAATGTTGCCATTCTTGTCGGCTGGCAGGTTGACGGACTACTGGGAATGCTTCTTGCTGTATTAGGCACAATCATTCCTCCCATGGTAACTTTATCTGTCATTTCATTATTTTACGCGGCATTTGCCTCCAATGTCTATGTTGCATTTGCATTAAAAGGTATGCAAGCAGGCGTTGCAGCCGTTATTCTGGATGTTGTCTGCGGTTTAGGCCGAAACGTTCTGGAAACTCATTCTCCCATATACATCGGTCTTATGCTATTAGCTTTTATTGCCAGCTTTGTGTATGATATCAATGTTATATTTATCATTCTCGCCGCAACACTTTTTGGAATTGTGCGTGCACTATTACTTGACAGAAAGGGCGGTAGATTATGATTTACTGGCAACTTTTTTTAAGCTTTGTGCAAGTTGGTATGTTCAGCATAGGCGGTGGCTATGCCGCCATGCCATTGATACAAAGTCAAGTTGTTGAACAACACGCTTGGCTAACCATGCAGGAATTTACCGACCTTATTACGATCGCAGAAATGACGCCCGGCCCCATCGCCGTGAATTCTGCCACTTTTGTCGGCCTTCGGATAGCTTCTCTTCCCGGTGCAATCATTGCAACTCTGGGCTGCATCACACCCGCGCTTATTTTTGTATCACTCTTGTCATACCTCTACCGCAAATACAAAAATATTTCCTTGCTCCAAAACATTCTGGCCTGTCTGCGCCCAGTCGTTGTCGCACTGATTCTTGGCGCCGGCTTGTCCATTCTATCAACTGTTCTTTTTAACGGTAACAATGAAACCTTGGCTAATATAGATTGGATTGGTGTGGGCAGTTTTGCCATTGCATTTTATGTTCTGCGGCGTTACAAGTGGAATCCAATTCTGACCATGTGCTTATGTGGTGTAGCCGGGCTAGTGTTGCGCCTTGCTTTTTGACCTTATTAGGCGTACCTGAACCGTATGGACGCCCACAGCAGCCATCAGGGGTATTTTTCCATCGACAAGAAAAAGGGCAAGAAAGCCCGCTTTGTGGAGGGCAAGGTTGACCGCAAGACCCAAACCAGCGACGACACCGACGCCTACGACCTGATTATGCGCGACAAGGAACGCCTGCTGAGTTTGGACGAGCCGGTGCGGTTTATCTTCTCGCACTCGGCCCTGCGCGAGGGCTGGGATAACCCGAATGTGTTCCAGATCTGCACGCTGAAAACGCAGGGGGAATCGGAAATCCGCAGCCGTCAGGAAATCGGGCGCGGTCTGCGCCTGTGTGTCAACCAGAACGGCGAGCGCATGGACGAAAGCGTGTTGGGCAGCGAGGTGCAGGAGCTGAACAAGCTGACGCTGATCACCGATATGGCGTTCGGCAAATTTGCCACCGCCCTGCAGGAGGGGCTGGCAGAGTCGATGTCCACACGCCCGCGCGCCGTGGATGCAGGGTTGTTTGCGGGGCAGATCCTGACCGATGCCAACGGCGCACAGATAACAATCACGCCGACACTTGCCACGGCGATTTATGAGGATTTGCTGCAGCAGGGCTATGTACACCGCGGCGCACTGACTGATAAATACTACGCCGCCAAGGACGCCGGCACCGTACAGGTGGCAGAGGAAGTACAGGGCTGCGAGGGTGCTGTGATGCAGGTTTTGAGCAGCATCTACGACCCCCGCGCCCTGCGCCCGGAGAACGCTCACGACAACAATGTGCAAGCCAAAGTGGACGAGCAGAAGCTACATGACCGCGAATTTGCCAAGCTGTGGCAGCGCATCAACCGCAA
>CABQCM010000274.1 GCA_902462665.1 uncultured Oscillospiraceae bacterium
CGGCTCCCCTGGCCGCCAGCCAACAGCATGGCGACACATTCCGTTTTTTGTACCATGACGCTCACGACTCCTTTTGTTTCTTTTTACGCGCTTTCGGCGCATGGTCAAGACGCTGGGCAACTCGTTTTTCCGGCCCGACATATTCCAAGAACAACACGCTCAACGGTCCCAGACGAAGACGCAGCGACTGTTCAAATCCATGATAGGCCACCGGTTCCGCAACCAACGTACCGGCGCTGGACTCTTCCCTCCCGCCGTATTTCGCTTGGTCGGAGGAAAAGACCACCCGGTATCTCCCCGCCTTCGGCACCCCGATGCGATATTCGGGCGCGACCGTGGGAATAAACCGGCACACGGCGATCAGTTCCTTCCCCTGCGCATCAAAACGACGAAAAGCGATGGTGCTGCCCTGCGTATCGTCATTGGCAATCCAAGAAAATCCCTCCCAGGAACAGTCCACCTCCCATAAGGCGGCATGGGATAAATAAAAGGCATTGAGTTCCCGCACATACTGCTGCAGCTTAGCATGGGCCTCGTACTGGAGCAGCATCCAATCAAGCTGACCTTCAAAATTCCACTCAATAAACTGCCCGAACTCCTGCCCCATAAACAACAGCTTTTTCCCCGGGTGGGCCATCATATAGCCATAGAAAACGCGCAGATTGGCAAACCGATCGGCGTATTCTCCCGGCATCTTTTCCATCATTGAGCGTTTGCCGTGCACCACCTCGTCGTGAGAAATGGGCAGCACATAGTTCTCCGAAAAAGCATAAAAGAAGGAAAAGGTCAAAGCCTGCTGGTTTCCCGCTCGGAATAAGGGGTCGGTCTGCATATATCCAAGCATATCGTTCATCCAGCCCATATTCCATTTGAGCAAAAATCCCAGGCCGCCATCCTCCACTGGACGCGTCACCAGAGGCCAGGCGGTGGACTCTTCCGCGATCATCATGACATCGGGATACTCGCGATAAACCGCGCGATTGAGCTGGCGCAAAAAATCAACCGCTTCAATATGCTCGTTGCCGCCATAGCTGTTGGGAGCCCATTCCCCCTCCTCCCGGTCGTAATCCAGATAGAGCATGGAGGCCACTGCGTCCACCCGCAGCCCGTCAATGTGATAACGTTCAAACCAGAACAGGGCGTTGGAAATCAAAAAGCTGCGCACCTCGCCCCGGCCATAATCAAAGATTTTGGTGCCCCACCGTCGGTGTTCCCCCTTGCGGGGATCCCGGTATTCGTAGCAGGGAGAGCCGTCAAACAGACTCAGTCCCTGCATATCGCGCGGAAAATGCGCAGGCACCCAGTCGAGAATCACCCCGATACCAGCCTGATGAAGCCGGTCAACCAGCATCATAAAATCCTGCGGCGTACCGTAGCGGGAGGTGGGGGCGAAATAGCCGGTTACTTGATATCCCCAGGAGGCATCGAAAGGATATTCCATGATCGGCATCAACTCAACGTGGGTGTAATGCATTGACTGGCAATAGTCGATGAGATGCTGCGCCAGGGTTTGATAATCCAGGGTATTGCCATCCTCAAACCGTCGCCAAGAGCCGGCATGCACCTCGTAAATATTGACCGGACGCTGTAATATGGATTGCTCGGCCCGCCGCTGCATCCATTCGGAGTCCTGCCATGCAAAACCTTTCAGATCCAAAAATTTCGAGGCATTGGCCGGCCGGGTTTCAAAATGGAAGCCATAAGGGTCGGCCTTGTGGATCCACTCGCCTTCGGCGGTCTGTATCGCAAATTTATAAGCGTCAAAGGGGCAAACGCCGGCAACACGGCATTCCCAAACGCCGGCGGAGGAAATTTTCTGAGCCGGATGTCGTTGGGTATCCCAATCGTTGAAGTCACCAACCACCGCCACCCGCCGGGCCGAAGGAGCCCATGTGCGAAATATTACTTGACCTGGGGCTGTTTTGTCGGGATGCGCCCCCAAAAACTCATATGCATGGGCATACTCCCCCGAGTGAAAAAGCCACAACGCTTCCTTGTCTGGCAGAGGCAACGGCACCATCCCTTTCTCAAACCATATTCTGTGTAATTATTTTACCAGAGTATGGGGACAATTTCAAGACAAATTCGTAAATAAAATCCATAGGTCGCTCTAAGCTTCGCCATTATTTTGTACAAATTGCAACAAAAACTTTCTAGCTTCGATAAATTCTGTCATACGCAGTCTGTCCTTTTCTTGTACCGCGAGAGAAAATGTGGTATAATAACCGCAAAAGCGATTATTATCGTTTTAATTTAAGCACGGGCCTACGGCCATGTGCATATTATACCACTCACGCGTTGCGCTCATGGTATAATGTCCGCAAAGCAGACACTATACCGAGAATTTATTCATCCGTCTACAGGCGATTCGTGACGATTTCTCATGCAACAAGTCATCTTATTCAATATAGGGAGCAAACAACTATGATTTCCATCATTGATTACGGCGCAGGTAATTTACGCAGTGTGCAAAATGCACTGTCCTATCTGGGGCATTCTTCCCGCATCCTAGATGATCCCGATGGCCTTGCCCGCAGCGAAGCCGCCATCCTTCCCGGAGTGGGAGCGTTCGGCGACGCCATGCGCTGCCTGAATGAAAGCGGCTTTACTCAGGCGATTCGCGATTACGCGGCCTCTGGCCGTCCGCTGCTGGGAATTTGCTTGGGAATGCAGCTTTTGTTTGAAGAAAGCGAGGAGAGTCCCGGTGTAAAAGGTCTTTCCATTTTTCCCGGCGTGCTGCGCCGTATTCCGGATATGGGAAACAAAGTTCCCCATATGGGGTGGAATTCTTTAGATTTAAAACAGCGCGTGGGAATTTTCGACGGCATTGCACAGGACAGTTACGTCTATTTTGTGCATTCTTATTATCTATCATGCGCTCCAACGGATTTTCTGGCCGCGACAACGCAATATGGGGTAGAAATCGGCGCCGCCGTACAAAAAGGCAATATCGCCGCAACACAATTCCATCCGGAAAAAAGCGGCGGCATCGGCTTGGCTATGCTTCAAAATTTTGCGACGCAGGCATAGCAGCGGAACGTGCAATGAAGTTTGAGGGTCTCACCTCGCCGCACTAGGTTCTACTTTCTAGAACGAATCGCAAATCGCAATTTTCACAGAAAGGAC
>CABQCM010000275.1 GCA_902462665.1 uncultured Oscillospiraceae bacterium
ATCATGTACCACGTCGAGATAGGGTACCACAAAGGTTTCGGGATAAAACACCGTGTCAAGATCGTGGATAATGCGCTTTTGAATCGTCGCGGGGACACCGTCGAGCGGTGTTACCGCCTGTATCGTGCCGTCCTCATGATACGACACATCGTAAAAAGAGGGCACATACATCCCCGGGATATCGGCACAGCGGCGCAAAAATTCAAGCCTAGAACATCCCTGCGCTTTGCATTCACGGTAGAGGTTCATGACCTCGGGCAGCACTTCTTCCCCTTCGCCCAGGGAAATAAGGTCGGCAAAGTCGGCCAAAGGCTCCGGATTACAGACGCAAGGCCCCCCCATAATCACCAGAGGATCGTTTTCGCCGCGTTCTGCGGCAGCCAGCGGCACACCGGCAAGGTCGAGCATATAGAGTACATTGGTATAACTGAGCTCATATTGCATGGTAAAACCGATAAAATCAAAATCGCGAATGGGATCACGGCTTTCCAGCGCAAATAGAGGGATGCCGCGCGAGCGCATCTGCTCCTCCATATCCAGCCAAGGGGCAAATACCCGTTCGCACCAGACCCCCTCCATGGCGTTGAGAACCCCGTACAATATTTTAATGCCCAAATGGGACATACCAATTTCATAGGTGTCGGGAAAACAGAACGCAAACCGCACATCCACTTTTTCGCGATCTTTAACAACACTGTGAAGCTCTCCCCCCACATACCTTCCCGGCTTTTGGACGTGAGAAAGCGCCTGCTCGAGTTCGGATTTCATAATGCAACTCCTGTCTTTCGATGAAAGCAAAATGCCTTCTTGGTTTGAGTTGGAACAGATAAAATTATACAAATTCGCAGTTGTTTTGTCAATGCGAAAAGAAGCAAAACCGCTCGGAAAGCGGAGGACTCTTTCTATCCCTCTCTTGCTTGGAAAATGGTCAATATTTTCACAACAAAGATATAATTTTTCCCTAGTGTTTTTTCAATTCTCTTGTTATAATGATAAAAAATCACAGGGAAGTGAATTGGAATGCGAATAAAAAAACTGGTGTCTGTCGTCTTAATTTTTGTGATTGGAGTGATGACCTTGCCATGTGCTCAGGGTGCGGTGAATACAAAAAGCTTTCAAAAAATGACGTTTGCCGCTTCCAACGGCGTCGAATTGCCTTACCGGCTGTATGTACCGGACAACGTCCCGGAAGACCAAGATATCCCTATCCTGACGTTTCTCCATGGCGCTGGAGAACGCGGAAACGATAACGAGCTCCCGCTGTCTACCGACTGTGAGCTGCTCAACCTCATTGTCAAAAACCCCGAACAGTACCCATGTGTTATCGTTGTTCCCCAATGCGGCGATGGCTCGCAATGGGTTGACACCCCTTGGAGCGCGGGCAACTATTCCGTATCCGATATCCCTATGAGCCGTTATTTGACTGCGGTCAAGGAATTGCTGGTTTCGCTGGAACAGGAATACCATATTGATTCCAGCCGCCGCTATATCACCGGATTGTCCATGGGAGGGTTCGGCACCTGGGATATGATTATGCGTTATCCTCGTACCTTCGCGGCTGCTTTGCCCATCTGCGGAGGGGCCGATCCGCTACAGATTCTCCGGCTGCTGGATCTCCCCATTCGCACCTACCATGGCAACGCCGACCCTATTGTGCCGGTTGGCGGCACTCGATTGATCGCCCAAATGATGGAATTATATGAAGCTCCTCATTTTTCTTATAAAGAAATTGAAGGAGGCGACCACGGAATCTGGGGAGGAATTTATCGCAACCCGGAAACGGCGGAATGGCTTTTTTCGCAGCGACGCGACGATGCGCTTCTCTATTGGGGAGACATTGATCAAGACAATCATATCACCGCTACCGACGCGTTGCTCGTACTTCAACATTCGGTAAAACTAACCGAGCTGACGTATGAGGATGCGGATGTAGCCGATGTGAATGCCGACGGTACTTTGGACGCAGCCGACGCCCTTGCGATTTTGCAGCACTCGGTCGGGCTTATCGATCGTTTTCAGGCAGAAGGTAACGGTACGAAATAGATTGCAAAACACCCCTGCAAGCACGAACACTTGCAGGGGTGTTTTTACCATTACGCCTCGGATTTCTGATAAAAGACGGTTACGTCTTGCGACCGTCCCAAACGATTGGCCACCGCGCTGCCCGCAAAACACAGCAGAGCGGAAATCACCATTGCCAGACAGGCAAACAACGGTCCTTGATTCATCATGAGGCCTAGTCCCCAAGGCGCCTGCCAGCCAGGCAGACACAGCTTGGCTACCACCGGCAAAGCCGCAATCACAAAGCCGCCCAGCATGCCAGCCCATGCACCGGCACGGTTGAGACGTTTAAAATACAAAGCCAAGGCGTACGGGGCCAGGAAAGAACCGGAAAGGATACCCCACGAGTAAGACATTAGTTCCAATATCGGAGTATCTGTGTTGGCGACAATGTAAGACAACACGACAAAGAACAAACAGAGAAGCCGGGTCAGCTGCGCTACTCGCTTATCCTCCATCTTGGGTTTGAAGCGATTTTTGATCAGATCCATGGACAACGTCGAGCAGGCGGTCAGCGAAATGCTGGATAAGGTAGACACCGAAGCTGAAATCAGCAGCACCAGCACCACACCAATCAGAATGGTGGGAAGATTGGCCATATTCAGCATATTGGGGACCAGATAGTCCTTACCGCCCTGCGGCAGCTCGGTAAAGAAAAGATGGGAGAACGAACCGATAAAATAGCCGCCGCCGGCCACCAGCACCGCAAAGAACGTGGAAATGATGGTACCGCGTTTGACCTCCTTGTCATCCCGGATACCATAATATTTATGCACCATCTGCGGCAGTCCCCAAGTGCCGAAGCTGGTCATAAGGATAGTAGCTCCCAGACTCACCACCGCGCTGCCCGACAGCGGGGTAATCCCCGTTTCTTGCATGGCGCGGCGCATATTGGAAATGCCCTCGCTCAATCCCCCAACCTGCGGCGAAAGGACTACCAGCACCACCAATATACTGACGCCGAACATCATCACGATACCTTGCACGAAATCCGCCTTGAGAGTAGCCATATAGCCGCCCAACACCAACACAAACGCCGAAGCCAGAGCGATCATAATCATACAG
>CABQCM010000276.1 GCA_902462665.1 uncultured Oscillospiraceae bacterium
GGGGGGGGGGGGCCCGGCTGTGTTTGGAATGTGAAAAAATCCGACGCTGTTATGTTTTCCATTTTAGAGAAAAACATGCGCTGGCAAATGCGCCGCCGTTTGAAAACAAACGAATTCGAAATCAGTTTTTTCACTTGAGCGTCAACAAAGATTGGTCACGCCGCCGCGCTGTATGGTGAAACACGAAAGAATCTTCGAGAATAATCGTTATAAAAAAGAGAATATTTTACTATATTTTCTCCCGCAAGGTTTTTACAATGAGGTCAAAAGGGAACCCCGGCAGGAAACCGGATGACGGGGCGGCCCGAAACCATGAGATTTAGTTGAAGGAGGTTTCCCCATCGTGAGTACTTTAAGCGAAATCAGCAGCTTTTTGCAGCAGGGAAGAAAGCCCAAGGTAGAGGCCCTGGTCAATCAGGCTCTGGAAGAGGGCATTTCGGCCAAAGAAATTTTGGAAAACGGCTTGCTTGACGGCATGAATGTGGTCGGTGAAAAATTTAAAAACAACGAGGTTTTTGTTCCCGAGGTGTTGATTGCTGCCCGGGCGATGAATGCCGGCGTAGCCATTCTCAAGCCCTATTTGACTGAGGCGGGGGTAGAATCCAAAGGAACGGCGGTCATCGGTACCGTTAAAGGCGACCTGCATGACATCGGGAAAAACCTGGTTAAAATGATGCTGGAGGGCAAAGGCCTGAATGTCATTGACCTGGGGGTGGACGTTGCACCCGAAACCTTTGTCGCCTCCGCGATCGAGCATAAGGCGGACATTATTTGCTGCTCGGCTTTGCTGACCACCACCATGAATGAGATGAAAAACGTCGTGGAGGAAGCCAAAAAGCAGGGCATCCGCGAGCAGGTGAAAATTATGGTCGGCGGAGCGCCGGTCACGCAAGCGTTTTGCGACACCATTGGCGCCGACTGCTACACGGCCGACGCGGCTTCGGCCGCCGATGCGGCGCTGGCTTTCTGCCAGTAATACGGCCAGTGGCGCCACTTCATTCGGAAGAGGCGGTGACAATTTGGCGGCCAGACAAATACTGCACGCGTTGTCAAAATGAATTGGTGGGCGTGCAGTCGCGCCGCCGTAAGACGATGAGGGACGAGGTGACCCGTTATGACCGAGCGAGAACGTTTTATTAAGGCGCTGCGGCGCGAACCCTTGACCGGGCATGTGCCGACCTTTGAATTGGTGTTTTTTCTGACCATGGAGTCGCTGGGGAAGGTGCATCCCAGCCAGCGTTTTTATGCCCAGTGGGACCAGATGAGCGCGTCGGAGAAAAAGGCGCAGATCGACGACCAGGCCGAGCTGTATGTTCAGACGGCCCAAAAATACCACCACAGCGCCATCTTTGTTCATCCCAATCCAGGCGATTTTGACAATACCGTGCGGCTGTTGGAAGCCATTCGGGAAAAATCCGGGGACGAGCAATATTTTTTGATGATGCACGGCGACCCCACCTTTGCCATTCCGGACGGCAACAGCATGGAGGAATTCACCTGCAAAATGTTTGAGGAGGAAGATGCCCTCAAGGAGCAGGCCCAGCGTCAACTGGATCAGTTTATTCACATGGCGCAGGAATATAAAAAGCATCCCGGGCTGCTCGACGGCTTTGCCCTTTGTTCCGACTATTGCTTCAATGTCAATCCGTTTTTCAGCCCTGCGATGTTCGACGAGTTTATCGGCCCGTATCTCAAACAGGTGCTGGATGCCTACCGCGAGATGGGCTATTATTCCATCAAGCATACCGACGGCAATATTATGCCCATTCTCGATCAAATGGTCGAATGTGGCCCCGATGCGCTGCATTCTCTTGACCCGCAGGGCGGCGTATCGTTAAGCGAGGTCAAGCGGCGGGTGGGCGACCGCGTGGCCCTCATTGGCAACGTCAACTGCGGTTTGCTTCAAACCGGCACGGAAGAAGAATGCGCCGCCGACGTGCGCCGCGCCCTTCGCGAGGGAATGGATGGCTGGGGATACGTGTTCTCGACTTCTAACTGCGCCTATACCGGCCTGCCGCTGGAGCGCTATGAGCTGATGAACCGCATTTGGTGGGAAGAGGGCGTGTATCCGGAGCGATAAAAAGCGAGCGATTCTCTAAGACAAACACAAAAGCCCGGCCGCTAAAATAGCGGCCGGGCTTTTTCACATAGCGGGACGATTAATCGTGCTTAAAAATGCAGTTGCGCTCGTTGTTGGCGACGGTGGATTCGATGTACTCTTTGGGATAACTCCACGCGCCGGGAACCTCATCCTTCCAGGATTGATCGGGCTGCTCAAAATTCTTTGCCCAGGCCTTTCCTTGGTCGGTCGCGAGCATTTCATCAATTTTTTGTTTGTAGAATTGCATTTCTTTAAACTGCGTGCTGGTGGCCATACCGTCGCACAGATAATCCTGCCAAAGGATTCCGGGAACGCCGCCGCCCTCATAAACCGCTTTAAACCAGGGGAAAAGCGCGGTACAGGTGGAAATATAGGCGCCGCGGTTCAAACCGTTGTCCTCTAAGTTATATTCGGTCACATATTTTGTTTCGCCGTAAATGGGGTTGATGGCAATGTCGCGCATACGGTTGAACTGGGCAAGAGGAAATTCAACGATTCCCTGTTCGCGGGCCTTCTTGGTCAGCTCATAAACCTCTGAGGGGGAATAAGGAAGGGTAGTGTAGTCAGAGTGGCCAAAGGTCGTACCGGAGGACTGCATAACCTCCGCCACCATGGCGCAGCGCCGCTGGGAGTAGTAGACGTGCCGGTAGTGGGAGTTGGTGGTGTTGGGATCGATGCCGGCCACCAGCCAGTTGGCCCCCTCGGTGCGAATGGTCATTTTGGCGTTGGGCACGGTCACTTCGGTGTTTTTCGGCGGCGTGCAGGATTCGAGGTTATTGAGCAGGTTTTTGTAGTTGTTGGCCCGTTCCACCGTGCGGTAAAGGTCAAAATCCATCATCGCCGTCGACCAGTCGTGGAAGGGGACATTGGTGTTGTGAAAGTCATAGCCGGTGTCGTAGTTGCCGTCGCCGCTGTTCGAGGCTTCCTTTGAAACCTGGATGCTGTCAAAGCCTTCGTAGCTAGCGCCATGCCCATAGGCTT
>CABQCM010000277.1 GCA_902462665.1 uncultured Oscillospiraceae bacterium
GCGTTTCATAAGGCAGATACTCCTTTTTTCAAAAATGAAGAGCCGGTCTGGCGTTGCTCAAAGTCACGAAATAGTAAGATGCATCGTCGAGAAGGGGGTTAGTCCAGCGGAATCTCGTCCTGATGCTCCTGCATGAATTTCTCAATTTCGGCCAACGGCTTGATGCCGGTCGAAGCGCCCATGGCTGTGATGCAGTGAGTACCCACCGCATTGGCAAGCTGGGCCGAACGCTTGTAGCTCAAATCCTGTGCCAGGCCGGCCAAAAAGCCCGCGCAGAAGGAATCGCCCGCACCAGTGGTATCAACCGGTTTGACCGACATATAGGTGGGAGCATAGTACCGCGGCTGGCCCGCCTCGCAGATATAAGCGCCCTTTTTACCGGCCTTAATAATGACGTTCTTAACTCCCTTGGAGAAGAACACATCCGCAATCGCGTCAATGTCCGACACGCCGGCAATCTGCTCGGCCTCCTCAATGCTGGGCATAAAGAGATCCAGATAAGGCAGAGCCGCCTCGACCCCTTCCATCCAGCGGCCGGTGGGATCCCAAGCGGTATCCATGACCGTATACTTACCCATTTGCTGCGCCTTTTTGAACATGCGCGCGGCAGGTTCGCCGTCGAGCTTATGAGTCAGCAGAGCGCCGGCCAAAAAGATGATGTCGCATTCCTCCAGCAGGCGATCGGGAATATCGTTCTCGACCATTGCCGAGGTCGAGCCGCCGTTATAAAGGAAGCTGCGCTCCCCTTCCGAGTTGACACACACAATGGAAGTGGTGGTCTGCACCGACGCATCCTTCACTACACCCGACACATCCACACCGGTGGCCTTGCAGGTATCATAAACAAAATTACCAAACAAATCCTCGCCCACCTTGCAACACAGAGCGACGGGTACGCCGAGCTTGGCAAGGTCCATCGACGCGTTGGAGGCGCAGCCGCCGACGAACATAGCAGTCGAATCAATAAACTGAAGCGCCCCCGGGTTGGGGAGATGATCCACCGGCTTAATCATTACGTCGGTCGTCACCGAACCAATGCACAATACTTTTTTCATTATTGACCAAACTTTCCCCCCGGATATTTCACACAGGCGGAACCCCCCGGGGAATGGCTCCGATTAAAACGGAAAAGATATTTTCTTTTCCAAAAGCAGCCCGCGCATCCAGCGATCCGCAGGAAAAGAGCATAGCGCCGACCGCCTCCGCTCTTTCACACTATTCAAATTATATATCACAGGGGCTAAAAGTCAAGAGCGGTTTGGATGTTTTTACACGTAATTCAGCAACTTTTCCAAAGCCGTCTCCTGGAACGCCCGCTTTTTTGCTCTTTATTGGTTTATGCTTTTGTTAACCGGCGCAGCACCCGAATATCCCGCCCGGCAAATTCCAACATCTCATAGCACCCCACAAAGCGCGAAAGCAGCCGCTCGGTATACCGGCCTTCCATCTCGCGTAGGGACAAATTTGTGCTCACAATCGTCGCCCGGCTGGATAAAATCCGTGTATTGATGACATTATAGACGGCGGACACAACAAAGGGGGAGGTAAACTCAGCGCCCAAATCGTCCAGGATCAGCAGATCGCATTGCTGAAGCTGGCGCAGAGTATCTCCTTCCTTTTTTCCGAAATGCTCCCGTTCCAGATTCTCTAAAAAATTCTGCGCCGAGCCGTAAAGCACAAAATATCCCCGTGCGGTAACCTCCTTGGCAATGGCAAGGCTTAGGTGGGTTTTTCCCAACCCGGTGGCGCCGACAAACAGCAGGTTGCCCGCCTTACGGTCAAAAGACGCAGCGTATTGACGGCACCGAGTGAGCACCTGCTCCATTTTGCGGCGGGGTGAGATCCCCCGCGCGTCGGTTTCCTCGGGGTAATACTCCAGAGAAAACAGGGAAAAATCCGAGTCCTCCAACGGTATTCCTCCCCCCAGCTCGCGCACCAGCATTTCGCGTTCTAAGGCCAGCACACAACCGCATACCTTTCCGTCCACGCGGCCGCTGTCTTGACAAAGAGGGCAATGATATCGGGGCAAAAAGCTGTCGGAGGCTAAACCGTCGGCACGAAGCAGCGCATCGTATCTTGCGCGGACCGCCTCTTGACGTTCTCTCAGGGAATGTATCTGCTGCGCATCCCCCGCCAACGCCGCCTTCAGCCCGGCGGCAGCCAAATCAGTCAGCTCCCGCTGCACCCGGCAGCACTCGGGATGATTGGCGAAGTATTCCTCGCGCCGGCGCTGCGCCTCAGCTTCTGCGGCGCATTTGCGGCGAAAAACCTTTTTCTGCGCCTCTTGGCGCAATTGCGATCGCTCCATATCCCCTGTCCTCCTTGGCCTGTATCGAAAGCAAAATTATTTCCTATCCTGCCCAGAATCCCCCAATAGCCGTTGAATCTCATCAATATCGTATGAGGTGGATCGTTCGGCTTCGCTGTGGCGTGCCGCCTTTTTCTCCCGATCCTGCCGGACTTGATCCGGGGTGGAAATCCCCTTTTTGGCCCATCCGTCCAGCACTGCATTTCCCGGTCGTATCGACACATACATCATAGGCCATACGCAGCATCGCTGGAGTAAAATGCCATTCTTCCAGCCATCGTGTAGCCATTTCCTGCTCTCGCTGGGAAGGAAGCCGACGTTCTATGCCAAACGCCTTAAGTACCTGCCCCCAAGCCTTGCGCTGCCGCTCGAGCTGAGAGAGCTTCCGCTCCGCCTTCTCGAGAGTGTCAATTTCTTCCTGCGCCCAAGACAGCGCTATCTTTTCAATATATCGAATGTTACCCTTGCCCTGCGCAATGCTGTATTCGAGAATCATGGCGATCACTTCTGCCGGAAGCCCCTCGGTATCGTGCAGATACACAAGTGTTGACATCTCTCCCACGGAAATGGTGCGCCCCAGACGCAACTGTGCCTGGGACAGCAACCAGGCAATTTCCTCGGACTGTTCCCCGCGGGCCACGACCTCTTCCCGCGACGGTTTTGCTGCTGGAACAGGGCGGTGTGCTGCGCGCGGTTTCGGCGGAACTGCATCCTCCTGCACCGCTTTTTCTTCCTTGAGAGACGGCACGGGCGCCGCCTCGGGGCGGCTG
>CABQCM010000278.1 GCA_902462665.1 uncultured Oscillospiraceae bacterium
GCTGTATCGGGGCAAAGCGGAAGTTCGATGCCGAAAAACTGACGCAACTCCATCGCCGTCCAGTGCAGCAGGGGATTACCCGCCGCAAGCTCGATGACCTCAGCGTAGCGCAAAAATTTATCGTGCCAGCTGGCGTCGCCCGTCACATAGCGTTCCTCAATGCCGCAGGAGCGCATCAGCCGCCACTTATAATGGTCCCCGTCAAGCCAAATTTGTCCTAGATTGTCAAAGGGGCGGTCCTCCAAGATATCGCGGGGGGAGAGATGACAGTGATAGTCCACAATGGGTAGGTCGCGTACGATTTCATATAATCGTTCTCCCTCGCGACTTGTGATAAAATCGGTTGAATTCATTTCCATTCCTCCCGTTCTTTTCGTAGTATATCATAAAATATTTGCAAATCAATTGCATATCACGGCGTTTTAGATTGCATATCAAATCGTAATGCGCTATAATGAATGTAAAATTTTGTTTGGGAGATTGCTATGGGAAATATCTATTGCTTTTCCGACGGCTCGGCGTATTTTCATCATTCGGCGGATGCGTCGCCGGATCCGAATGCTTTTACCATGCACGCGCACGAAATGTATGAAATTTTTTATTTTGTCTCCGGTCGCGCGAGTTATATCGTCGAGGGGAACGAATACCGGCTGGAGAGCGGTTCGCTCATGGTGATGCGTCCGGGAGAGGCGCATCGGTCCAAAATTCAAGAAGGGTATCCCTATGAGCGCATGGCGTTGCATTTTAGCGGTGAGCTGCTGCGTTTGATTGACCCCGACAGTTTGTTCCAGCGGCCTTTTGTGGAGCGGCCGCTGGGGATAGGGAATCTGTTCCCCCGTTCTCGGATACGCAGCAGTTTTGTCTGCGAATGCTTGAAAAATATCGAGTGCGCGGGCAGCGAGCCGGAGCGTCGGCTGGCACTGCTGGCAAATCTTTTTCCCATTCTCGCTGAGATTTATCGTGCCTTTTCGTTAAATGGAGTGCAGGCCGAGCCGGAGACCGCCGATCGAATGCAGGAAGTCATCGCTTATATTAACGAGCATCTGACCGAGGCGCTGTCGCTGGATTTGCTCTCCTCCCGGTTCTATTTGAGCAAGCCCCAGCTCGGCCGCCGTTTCAAGCAGGCTACCGGCTCCAGCGTTTGGGATTACATTGTCATTAAAAGGCTGATGCGGGCGCGTCGGATGATTCAAAACGGAGAAAAGGCCATGCAAGCTGCTCAGCAATGCGGCTTTCAGGATTATTCTGCCTTTTACCGAGCTTACCGAAGCCGCTACGCCTGCTCGCCGAAAGAGGAAAAAACGCAGGGGCTTTGAGGCAAACGGAGAAAGCTGCGGGATATGCATCTTAGCAACAAGCTATATATAATAAGTATACAACGGGACTTCAAAAGCTCTCTGGCGCTGTCACGGCGCGGGGAGCTTTTGCGCTTTTCACGGTATCTGCTGTGAAAATAAAAAAGTTATTTTTGTCCATCCAGGAAAGATTTGGGCATAAAGCGGACAGGGGGTACATATTATCCAGTAGAAACCGAAAGGAAGGGTGTGCGTATGGAATTCAATGTTGCGACGCAGGCAATTGCCACCAATAATATCCTGCTGAATCAGATGATCGAGCAGGCGGTCGATTGCGAACTGGTGCTGCCCGACTTCTGCCCCGACCTCTCCCGCGTCCTCAAATGCAAAACCACCACCCGCATTACCTCCAAAGCCGTCCAGTCGGGCCGGCTGACGATGGAGGGCGTGGTGCTGGTCAATGTAATGTATGTGGATGCCGAAGAGGGGGGCGTGCGCGCCCACGAGGCCGCCATGAGCTTCACCAGAGAGGTGGATGTGCCGGGGGCGTCCGAGGAGTGCGCGGCAATGGTGGAAAGCCGGGTATCTTACATGAACTGCCGGGTGTTGACCGCCCGTAAACTGGATTTGCATGGAGCGGTTACCCTGCATGTCCGGGTCGGCCAGCGGCGTCCGCTCTCGATTCTAACCGGGGCCGAGGGGTGCTGCATCAAGCTGCAAAAGCAGGAGCTGCCGCTGACTACCATGACCGATTCGATGGAAAAGTATATTCCCATCAACGAGGATATCGAGCTTGGAGAAAACGACCGCTCGGTCCGCTGCATTCTGCGTAGCGAGGGCTGTGTCAAGGAAGCGGAATGCAAGCCGGTGGGCGGCCGTGTGGTGCTCAAAGGCGAGCTTACGGTCTGCGCCGTCTACTGCACCGAGAATCCCCGGGTGCTGGGACGCGTAGAGCAGGCCATTCCCTTTAGCCAGATTCTCGATCTGGAAGGGGTGGACGAGGATAACGTCTGCGACGCTGTCTTTGAGGTGACCTCGCTGGAAATGCATCCACGCACCGGTTTGGACGGGGAATGCAAGACCATCAGCGTCTCGGCCGCCGTGCTGGCGTCCATCACCGTGACCCGGGACGTGGTCGTGCCTGTGATTACCGATTGCTATTCCACCAAGTTCGATATGGCGGTGGAGAGAAGTATGGTCAGCGGCCAGCGGAGGGCGGATTCCTTCCATGAAACCTACCGATGCAAAAAGACCATTGAGCTGCCGGTCGAAGCGGAACAGATTCTGGACTGCTGGTGCGAATGCATGGTCGATTCGTCTCGTGTGCAGGACAATACCCTGATGCTCGATGGCCGGATTGTGGTCTGTATGCTGGCCACCGATGCGGACGGCGGAATCCTTTACCACGAAAAACCGGTGGAGACTCAGTACCAGAGAGCAACGCCGCGCTGTGAGCGGGAGGTTGTGTGCGAACCGATGCTAACGGTGCAGTCGGCCCGCTGCTCACTCAGCGGCCCGGCCACAGCCGAAGCGGAGGTAGAGCTATCGGTACGCGGCGACGTATTTGAGCAGGTCAGTCAGTCGCTGGTGTGCAGTATGGAGCCGGATGAATCCAAACCCAAGTCCCCTCCCAGCGCGGCGCTGGTGGTGTATTACGCCGGTGAGGGAGAACGGTTGTGGGACATTGCCAAGCGATACAACACCGACGTGGACGAGGTGGCGCTGACCAACGAACTGCCCGACGGTGTGATTCATCGGAAAACCATGCTGTTGATTCCAAGC
>CABQCM010000279.1 GCA_902462665.1 uncultured Oscillospiraceae bacterium
ATGGCGGCTGGGCTCATTTCAGGCAAAGCTTGGTTTAAGGTTCCCTCCGCCATTCGGGTGGAGCTTCGCGGAGCCCTTCCCCGCTATGTCAGCGGTAAGGACGTGATACTGCATCTCATCGGGCTGATCGGGGTGGACGGCGCGCTGTATCAGTCGCTGGAATTTTGCGGCGACGGGGTGGCCGCTTTGTCAATGGACGACCGGCTGTGCATTGCCAACATGGCCATTGAAGCGGGCGCTAAGAACGGTATTTTCCCGGTGGATGAGGTAACGCTGGAATACTGCCGGGGGCGTTTTCAGCGTGAGCCGCGCATTTTTGCTGCCGATGAGGACGCGGTGTATGAGCGGGAAATCGTCATTGATTTGAATGATCTTCGCCCCACGGTGGCCTTTCCTCATCTACCCGAGAATACCCGCACCCCTGAGCAATGGGGCTGCGTCGAGATTGACCAGGTGGTCATCGGCTCATGCACTAACGGCCGCTTAGAGGATTTGCGCGCCGCGGCCGAAATTCTGCGCGGGCGCAAGGTGCACGAGCGGGTGCGCTGCATCGTGATCCCCGCTACCCAGCAGATTTGGAAGGACGCTATGCACGAGGGGCTGTTCGACGTCTTTATGGAGGCGGGGGCGGTGGTCAGCACGCCGACCTGCGGCCCCTGTCTGGGCGGCTATATGGGCATTCTGGCCGACGGGGAGCGGGCGGTTTCCACTACCAACCGCAATTTTGTAGGCCGCATGGGGCACACCGGCAGCGAGGTTTATTTGGCAAGCCCCGCCGTAGCGGCCGCCAGCGCGGTGCTTGGCCGTATTGCTGAGCCGGCTGAGGTCATGAATGGCGAGCAATAGATCGGTAGAGTGTTTTGGAAACTTCCAATGGTTGTCGTTACAGCGCGGAAAATAGAGCGCACGGTATCCCGCGTGAGAGAGGAGCGGCGGCCGTCGGATTCTTACCCAATCGAAGGCGGCGTAGGCCGCCGGAAAGGATGGACGGATTCAATGCTAACACAAGGAATGGTTCATCGCTTTGGCGATAATATTGATACCGACGTCATTATTCCCGCCCGCTATCTCAATACCTCCCGGGCGGAAGAACTGGCGGCTCACTGCATGGAGGATATTGACTCCGATTTTTCCGCCCGCGTCAAGGCAGGGGATTTGATGGTAGCCGGTCGCAATTTTGGTTGCGGTTCTTCGCGGGAGCATGCCCCCATCGCCATCCAGGCGTCGGGGATTGGCTGTGTCATTGCGCACAGCTTCGCCCGCATATTCTATCGCAACGCCATCAACATCGGCTTGCCGATTCTTGAATGCCCCGAGGCGTCGGTTGATGTCCAGCAGGGCGATGAGCTGGCGATTGATTTTGAAACCGGGCTGATCCGCAATCTGACGACGGGAAAGTCCTACCAGGCCGAGCCGTTTCCGCCGTTTATTCAGAATATCATTTCCAGCGGCGGGCTGTTAGCCTCGCTGAAAGGCGGCCGGGCATGAGTTTACTGCATTGGCTCGAGCAGCTTCGTACTGGCTGGCTGACCGCTTTTTTCACCCTGATGACGGCGCTGGGCGAAGAAACCGTGTTTATCGCCGTCTTTCTTATCGTGCTGTGGTGCTGCGAGCGCAAATACGCCAACCGGCTGTTTTGCGTTTTCTTCACCGGCATGTTTTTTAATCAACTCTTTAAGCTGATGTTTCGCGTGCCCCGTCCGTGGGTACGCGACCCGGCTCTGCATCCGGTGGAGAGCGCCAAGGCCGGTGCGGGCGGGTATTCCTTCCCCAGCGGGCATACCCAATCGGCGGTTGGGCTGTACGGCTCCTTTTGTGCCGTGAGCCGCCGGCGTTGGATACGCGCGGTCTGCGTCGCCGTCATTCTGCTGGTGGGGCTGTCGCGGCTGTATCTGGGGGTGCATACTCCGTGGGATGTACTGGCATCGCTTGTCATCGGTACGCTGGTTCTCATCGGCTGCCAGGCGCTGTTTGACGCGCTGGAAAAGACGCGTCTAGGTGAGCTTTGGGCATTGGGCGGACTTTGTGTGCTGGGTATCGCCGCAGTGGCCGCTGGGCTATTGGTGCCCTTCCTGCGTGAGGAGGCATTAGCAAATGCATGCCGCATGCTTGGCTGCGCGCTGGGGATGTTTCTGGTGGCCATTGTGGCTCGCTTCCGTCCGTTTGAGCATCGTGCGCTGTGGTGGCAGCAGCTCATTAAGGTGGGGGTAGGGCTGCCGGTGTTTGTCTTGCTCAAGTCCCTGCTAAAATCCCCGCTAAACGCTTTGTTGGGCGAGGGTGCAGGGGACGGCGTGCGTTACTTTATCCTATTGGTTGTGGCCGGGACGGTATATCCCCTCTGCTTTCGCGTATTCCGAACCCACGCTCAAAAGAAAAATTCCGATGCTCAATAGGCGAATATTACATGAAAAATCCCACGAGAGAAAGTTCCTCTCGTGGGATTTTTTTATCTTTGGTATAAGAGAACCACAATGGATCATTCAGCTGCCAGAAGACGAGGCGGCCAGTTTGCCTCGGCAATCGCGATACCGCTTGGGCGATACGCCCACAATCCGTTTGAAAACCTTGGTATAATAGCTTTGGTCTTCAAAGCCGCAGAGATTGGCCACATCCACCAGACGAATGGCGTTGTCCAGCAGCAGCGATTTGCTCTTTTCCACCCGCACGGCGTTGATATAGGCGGAGAGATTCATGCCGGTTTCCTCTTTAAAAATACTGCTCAAATACGAACGGCTGAGGTAGATGTGGCGGGCCAGCTCATCCAGGGTGATACGCCGTCGGTAGTTGACCTTGATGTATTCCATCACCCGGTATACAACGTCCGAGTGCTTCATGCGGGTAAAATCAAAGGAGTAATTAATGAAGCGGTGCAGAATCTCGGTCAGCCAGATGCTGAATTCCTCCACTGTGTTGAACCGTTCGATTTGGCTGAAATACTGCTGGTTTTGGTCAAAAATTTCCCCCACATCGGCCCCCGCGTCGATTGCCGCTCGGGAGAGCAGAACGACCAGCTCAATAATCCGCGCCTTGATGCCGGCAAGTTCAAAGCGATTGGAAATGTAAAT
>CABQCM010000280.1 GCA_902462665.1 uncultured Oscillospiraceae bacterium
CCGATGACGCTTTCATAAGCCATACTGGCTGAACATGCTACATCATTTGTAGGTGGGATAAGAATATGAGAGCAATCCATTTCAAAACTGATATGGTGATCCTTTTCTATTATTCTATGTTTATAGCCCTCTGTTGAGCTATGAAAAAACAGGGTGAGTTTATTATCAATAAACTCATAACCAAAATTAACAGGAATGATATAAGGATATATTTCATCATTTATCGCAATACGAATAACATCACATTGATCAATGATATTTTTAATGTCATTTACATTCGTTATTTCACGATCGGTTCTTCGCATCACTTATTCCTCCAAGCTTTAATATGATATTATACTATAAACACGCAGTGTGAGTGGTATAATATGCACATGGCCGTAGGCCCGTGCTCAAAATAAAACGATAATAACCGCTTTTGCGGTTATTATACCATGAATTTATAACTAATTAAACAAAGGATAAAAAGAAAGTTTCACAAGACGATTTCTTATCTTGCAAAATTTATTTCCTTATCAACCGCCGCCTTTGGAGCAAAAACTTTCGCGCAAAGCATTGTGCTGGAAAAGCGCTTAATACAGCGGGAGCAGAGCATGGCGAATCGACGTAACACGCTCGGCAGCGTAAGGCTTTGACGTCAAACGCATGGTTTTCGGAATGTTTCATTTAGATAAAACCATGGAGCACATCGGATTTTGGAATAATTTTTGCCCATTTGGGGAATTCTGAATTTAGAAGAAGCCGGAGGCAACCAGGTTGGATGCGTCACCGCTCTCCCACCTTGTGCAACCGAAAGAGGAGGATAATTTATGGCAAGATTCACACTGCCCAGAGACATTTATTATGGAAGAGGCTGTCTGGACACCCTCAAAACCATAAAAGGCAAAAAGGCAATGATCGTGGTCGGAGGCGGATCCATGAAGCGGTTCGGCTTCCTCGACCGGATGGAAAACTATCTGCATGAGGCTGGCATCGAGACCCGGCTGTTTGAGAACGTCGAACCCGATCCTTCGGTGGAGACGGTCATGAAGGGCGCGGCGGCCATGCGAGAGTTCGAGCCGGACTGGATTGTATCCATCGGCGGCGGTTCTCCCATCGACGCGGCCAAGGCCATGTGGGCGTTTTATGAATATCCCGAGGTCACCTTTGAACAGCTCTGCACTCCCTTTTCCTTCCCCGAGCTGCGCCAAAAGGCCCGGTTCCTTGCCATCCCCTCCACCTCGGGCACTGCCACCGAGGTAACCGCCTTTTCGGTCATTACCGACTATCAGAAGGGTATTAAATATCCGTTGGCTGATTTCAACATCACACCCGACGTCGCCATTGTCGATCCTGAGCTGGCCGAGACCATGCCTGCGCAGCTAACCGCCAACACCGGCATGGACGCTCTTACCCATGCCGTGGAAGCTTACGTGTCCACCCTGCATTCCCCCTTCACCGACCCGCTGGCGCTCAAGGCCATTCAAATGGTATTTGATTATCTACCCAATTCTTATGAGGGCGACAAGGCGGCCAGAGAGCAGATGCACTACGCGCAATGCCTGGCCGGCATGGCCTTTTCCAACGCGCTGCTCGGCATCGTTCATTCCATGGCGCATAAGACCGGCGCCGCCTTTGACACCGGCCACATCCCGCACGGTCGTGCCAACGCCATGTATCTACCCTATGTCATCGAATACAACGCCAAGGCCGATGCAAGCCGTTACGCCGACATCGCCCGCTATTGCGGACTGTCCGGAAAGGACGATGGAGAGCTGACCGCGGCCTTGTGCCAAAAAATCCGGGAATACAACAAAAAATTTGATATTCCTGCGACTCTCAAAGAATTTGGCATCGACGAGAAGGAGTTCCAGGAGAAGCTGTCGATGATTTCCGAAAACGCTGTGGGCGACGCCTGTACCGGCTCCAATCCGCGTCCCATCACGCCGGTGGAGATGGAAAAGCTGTTTACCTGTGTCTATTACGGTCAGAAGGTAGAATTTTAAGAAGCTGTACCAATCGGTGAAGTGCGCGCATTGGCAAGAAAATTTGCCCTAAGGGAAGAAAAGCGCAGGTATCCTGATGGATTTCAAGCTTTTCTGACGCAGTCCGGACGGGGATTGTTCCGCCTGGATGCATGCTTCTGCCGATTGGTGCAGCTTCCAACTTGGTCCGCTGGATTTTGACCTCCGTGGCCGGGCAGCCATACGGCTGCCCGGCCACGTCACATTTAAATTGGTCTGATTTTCGCTGAATTTTTCATGAAAACACACAAATCACTGGTTCCATTGCGGTGAAAAGTATGATATAATAGCTTCTAAATGATTTACTGTACTGAAATTTTCGCCTCTCCTATGGCGACAGTAAGAAAACATGGTACTGAAACCATGGCCCCGCGCCGGACGGCGGGAGGCCGTATTGATATGCAAATGAGGTGTGCTGCTTGTATCAAATCGTACGAAAAAAATCATTGAATCCCACCGTGACGTTGATGGAAATCGAAGCTCCTCTCGTTGCCCGCAAGGCCGAACCGGGGCAATTCATTATTCTGCGCGCCAGCGAGCAGGGGGAACGCATTCCATTAACCGTGGCCGACTATGACCGCGAAAAGGGAACGGTGACCATCATTTATCAAATTGTTGGGGCCACCACCCAGGAGCTTAATCATCTGGAAGAAGGGGACAGTCTGGCTGATTTTGTCGGCCCGCTGGGTACGCCTTCCCATACCGAGGGGCTCAAAAAGGTCGCCGTGGTGGGCGGCGGCGTGGGCTGCGCCATCGCGTATCCCATTGCCAAAAAGCTGCACGAGCAGGGAGCCGAGGTGCACTCTATCGTCGGCTTCCGCAATAAGGATCTGGTAATTTTGCAGGAGGAATTCGAGGCGGTGAGCGATTTGATGCGCATCATGACCGACGACGGCAGCTATGGCGAAAAGGGGCTGGTCACCGACGCGCTCAAGGCGCTCATCGACAGCGGGGAACAGTACGACGAGGTCATCGCCATCGGCCCGCTGATTATGATGAAATTCGTCTGCAAGCTGACCAAGGAATACGGCGTGAAGACCATG
>CABQCM010000281.1 GCA_902462665.1 uncultured Oscillospiraceae bacterium
GGACATTCTCTGAAAACGGTTATTCTATTCCGCAGCTGCAAATCACACGTAAGGAGGGGAAACAATGAATTTTGAGTGGATCAGCGGGGCTTCCCAAAAAGAATTGGAGCAGTTTAAGGCAATCTGCAATCAGCTGCTCAGCCGGACCTTTGTCGTGCGTACAATGGTTCATCCCGACAAAGGACGCGTAAACAATCCGGATTATACGTTCCTTTCCCTCCATTATGAAGAAGTGCGGGAGTATCTGTCTCTTTTGGATTGGGATCTGCGGAAAGATGATTTTAATGGGTATTTCTATGTGCTGAATACGGATGAAGTGAACCGCTGCAATTTGGGCAAAAAGGAAACGGCGATACTGCTGGCGATCCGTATGATCTATGATGAAAATCAGGAACGTGTCGGTCTGGAGCAGGATGTGATCTGTACAGTGCGTGATGTGCTGGAAAAAGTAGTGACCGACTATGCCATACTTCCCTCCAAACCGAACATGGATGAAATAAAGCGTGCATTGACGCTTTTGGACAACCACTGTATCATCCAACGGATCGATGGAAGGTACAATCAGGCCGGCTGTAAATTTGCTATTCTTCCGACAGTTTTAACCGCTGTTTCCAGCGAAAAATTGAGCGCCACTGTCGCTGTATTGCGGAAGGAGGAGGACGAGGATGAAGAAGCTAAAGAAGATCCTGCTGATTAACTGGCTGTACTTTTCCAAACAGCTCATAGAAGTAGAGGATATCAATTTTCTGACCGGTAAAAACGGCGCCGGTAAATCTACGGTGATTGACGCGCTGCAAATTGTTCTCCTCGGCGAAACCAATTCCCGCAATTTTAACCAGGCGGCGAATGAAAAATCGCAGCGTACATTGGATGGCTATTTGCGTGCGGATATGGATGAGAATTCTCCTTATTCCAGGCGCGGTAAGGATTTTTCCAGTTATATCGCCTGCGAATTCTTGGACGAGACGGAAGGAACCCATTTCGTAACCGGTGTGGTCTTTGATTGCCGCAGCGATGGAACTTTTCAGGAGCGTTTCTTTATTTACGATGGTGTCATCCCGGAGAATGGCTTTCTTGAGAATCAAGAGGCAATGGATATCCCGGCATTGCGCAGCTATCTTAAACAGCTTTACGGTGTTCACGCCAAACTATACGATACGCAAAAGCAGTACCGGTCGGATATGCTGGCAAAATGGAATGTCCATAACGAACAGGTGAGCCGTATGCTGAAAAAGGCGGTTTCTTTCCGCCCAATTGTGGATATTCAGAAATTCATTACGGAGAATATCTGTGATATTCCCAACAAGCCCGACATAGAAGCTATGCAGCAAAACATCCGGGATTACAAACGTCATGAACAACTGGCACAGCGTCAGGAGGAAAAATTAGCCGTACTTCAGGAAATTGCACGCTTATATCGGGAATGGCAGGCGGCCATCAGTCGCTGGCAGGAACACAGATTTCTCGTTGCCTGGGCGCAAAAAGAGGATTGGCGTGCAGAAATCGACAAACATGAGCTGGAAAAAGAGAACTGCACGGAAGGTGCTGCAAAGGCAAAGGATGCGTTTGAACAAGTGTCGCCCTTAATCGCTCAAAAGGAGCAGCGAAAGAATGAACTGATCACCGCGCGCGGTCAAAGCGACATCTATCACGAGCAGGAAAAACTGTCCACGCAAAAGGAGTATTTAGAAGGTGAGCAACAAAAGCTTCTGTCACAGCTTCGGAATGTTGCCTTAGAAGTCAAACGTGAAGCAGCCTTGCTGTGCAATCTGTGCGGCAAAATTCACGAATGGCCGATGCTTGACCCCCTTCTTCCTGCTATAGAAGCTGCTGATGCTTTACGAGCTGCCTTTTCTCCTTTCTTAGATTGCGACTATACGGTGTTTTCCAAACCATTGTCTGTTTTCGAAAACGCCCAGACATCGGCGGCTCACTTTGCGGCAGTTATTCGTGATACGGCATATAAAGTTGAAAATATGATGGCAGACCTTCGGCAGGAGAAGGATCAAAAGAAAGCCGTATTATCCAACCTGCGCAGGAATATCAAGGATTATCCCAAAGGGCTGCTGCAATTAAGGGATCGGCTTTCTGCCGAATTACAGAAGCAGACAGCCCAGCCCGTTCAGATTGATATCCTTGCCGATGTGCTGGAAATTTCGGAATCGGAAGAGCAATGGCGGAACGCTGTTGAGGGATACCTGAATTGGCAGAAGTTTTATCTGCTGGTTGACCCCCGGCATTATAAACGAGCCGTAGCCATCTACGATCAAATCAAACAGGAATATGGCAGGCAGTCTTTCGGTTTGGTCGATATTGAAAAGCTCCGTGAAAAAGAAACGATCGCACCATGGGATGACAGCCTCGCTAAAAAAATAGAGACACAAAACGCCCAGGCTCGTACATATATCGATTATTTGCTCGGCCGGGTGGTCTGTTGTTCCCATGTGGATGAGTTGAGAGAGCATAAAATCGCCATTACACCGGAGGGTATGCTGTATCAAGGGTATGTGATGCGTCCCATTCCGAAGGATCGCATGGAAGATGCGTTTATCGGTTGCCGGGCAGTGGATCTGCGGATCGTCCGGTTGCGTTCTGACCTGGAAGACGTTGAAGAGGGCATTCGCACCTGGCGTCCTATTGTTGAACAGTTGAACAGGCAGAAAAATAAAGAGTATGTTTTTTCGCGATTCTTTGTACAAAGTATTGTGGTGCAGCAACAGGAAGACTATTTGCGAGATCTGGAGATTTCCGGTGAGCTTGCTGAGCTTGAAAAACAGATTTCCGGTTTGGATCTTACATGGTTGATGCAAATAGATACAGAGATCGAGAAGCTGAAGCAGGAAATTGAATCTTTGCGAAATGTCCAAAGTCAGCACGATCGTGAAATGGTTCGCCTGGAGGAACGGATTCGAACATTAGACCATGATGTGCTTCCGGGATTGTGGCAGCAATTTAATGATATCGAATATCAAATCAGTGAAGATTTTTCGCAAACTTTTGTGGATAGCATCGGCATTCCTCGTTATCAACA
>CABQCM010000282.1 GCA_902462665.1 uncultured Oscillospiraceae bacterium
GTTCAAACCTTTTTCCGCATTATTTTTCCTCAGGTGATGCGCAACATTCTGCCCGCCGTTACCAACGAAGTCATCACTCTGGTCAAAGACACCTCTCTGGCACAGGTAATCTCCTACACCGAAATGTTCGGTACAGCCAGAAAAATCGCTTCGACCGCCTCCTCCATTATGCCGTATTTTGCCGCCGGCGCTTTCTATTATGTGGCCAATCTGGTCATCGCCTTCCTGATGGAACGGCTGGAACGGCGCATGGATTACACCAAACGCTAAAGGAGGAACGGCTATGAAATTGCTTCAGGTGCATTCGTTAAGCAAAAGCTTTGGAGACAACCATGTGCTGCGCGATATTTCCTTTGAGGTGGAAAAGGGGGAGGTCATTGCCATTATCGGTCCTTCCGGTTCTGGAAAGTCCACGCTCCTGCGCTGCGCCACCATGCTCGAGCAGGCGGACGGCGGCGAGATCATCTATGAAGGCAAGCCTTTGATGACCACCGGCGAGGACGGCTGTACAATTTGGGCCTCGAAAAAGGAGCAAAAGGCCATTCGTTCCTGCTTTGGCTTAGTGTTTCAAAATTTCAATCTTTTTCCTCATTTCACCGTTTTGCGCAACATCACCGAATCTCCCATTCATGTGGCTAAAATGGAGCGCAAACAAGCGGTAGAAAAGGCCATGGCCCTGCTTCAAAAAATGGGGCTGGAAGATCGTGCCGACGCCCTGCCCGGGCAGCTTTCAGGCGGACAGCAGCAACGGGTATCCATTGCCCGCGCTCTGGCTCTGGAACCGGACATTCTCTTTTTCGATGAACCAACCTCGGCTCTCGACCCCGAACTAACCGGGGAAATCTTAAAGGTGATCCGGGACCTCGCCCGAGAGGAGATGACCATGGTCATCGTTACCCATGAGATGGCGTTTGCCCGCGATGTAGCCGACCGCATCATCTTTATGGACGAGGGTGTCATCGCGGAAGAAGGACCGGCGGAGGAACTGATTAATCATCCCCAGAACGAGCGAACCCGCGCTTTTCTCAGCCGGTTTTCAGGTGAATAAACTGGCAAAGCGGCTTGATCGCTTCTGTTGGGCCTCACAAAAAACAATACAGCAGAAAAACGGACGCCGGAAACCAACCATACCGCCGTCCGTTTTTCAATAGCTCACGATTTTGTTCGCGGGAGGGAACACGACCCTTCCCGCGAACTTTTATTCAAAAGAAAGGCGATGAGCGTCCAGCTCCCCACGGGCAGGCCGTCACCTGCCACCGTCCGCTTTCCCGCCTTCCCTTTATTAGTCTATGCCGCAAAATCATAACGGTCACTATAAAAACTTTGCTTTCCTTCTTTTCTGTCTTTGCCGCGTCTCATCCTCAATACGCTAGCCGAAGCACCTGTGGTATCGGAAAGCCGCTCTCACACTATTCCAAATCGAACTCATCTTCCACCATAGCCCGCAAATGTTTTGGATGAATCTTACCACGCATCCACCGCTCGGTAAGAGCTTCCAATCTGCTGCGGTCGCTCGACACATCCCACACAGCCTCTTCCTCCACCGGGCCTTCGGATGTGAGGATAAAGGCTCGAACACCAAAGGAATCATAGTGCGCGATATCCGGATGATAGCATCGATTTTCAAAGATCTCAAAAATAATTTCTGAATTCATATCCATTTCATTACAAAACCTTTCCTTAAATAAAGAGGTAAAATAAGCACAAAAATATTCTAGCTGCCGTCATATCAGTCTACCGTTTACCCTCTATTATTGCTTTTTAATGCCAATAATGTCATTTGTATTTTACAAAACAATTCATTGAAAAACAAGGAAAAATATTGTACTATGTCCAATTTATCGGTTTTTCTTTTCGCCATACAATTACAAATCTAAGAAACCAGTTAATCAAAATACCCCGCGACAAGAAACCAAGGTTTCCAAATCATACGATAATATCAAGGAATATTTTATTATTGCTTGTAATTCAATATTCTCAAAAACATGCAATTAACATTTTTTGCTTTCATTTTACACCAATCCCCACCATAATATATATTAGTACATTATTCCGCATAATCCGCACAAAGAAATCCCGATGAAAGCCCAAAAACTTCCATCGGGATCAATCAACAGCCCTTTTCGAAACTACGCAAAATCAAATATTAAATCTTCAAAAGCACACTGCCAGACAGTACCTTGCCGCCAAGTGCTTCGCTTCTGCGGTCGGGTTGATGCCCGCCGACAAAGACGGTCAGCTCTCCTGCAAATTGTTGCCGCTCCCCCGCCTGCGTCACAGCGCTCATCCAGTAGGGAGATATATTAAGTGTAATCCGTCTGCTCTCGCCAGGCTCTAAAAAGACGTTTGTCACACCGCAAAGCTGATACTGCGGCGTACGCAGCCCAGCGATGTTCTGACAGATATAGACCTGCACGGTTTCCCTTCCAGGCATCGTCCCTGTATTTTCCACTGTTACCTGGGCCGGCAAAGATTCTCCCGCTCCAATCGTTTGCGGTATTTCCAGATCACGATAGGAAAAGGTAGTATAGCCTAGTCCAAAACCAAAGGGATAAAGCGGTTCTCCCTCATAAAAGCGGTAGGTACGCCCCTCCATGCGGTAATCGGTAAACTCGGGCAGCAGGGCGTCGCCGCGATAAAAGGTCACCGGCAGACGACCGCTGGGACTGTAATCTCCTCGCAGCAGCAGCCCCAGCGCCTCGCCGCCGCGCGCGCCGGGATAAAAGACCTGAATGTGCGCCGCCGTGCGGTCTGCATCCGTCCCCGGGTCGATGGCGCTGCCCGACACCGTTGCCAGAACAACCCGCTCGGACGCCGCGCACACCCGACGCAGCAACCGCTGTTGGGGGGCCGAAAGCCAAAGACTGGATTTATCCCCGGAAGCATAAATATTATTGGGATCCCCCTGTTCTCCCTCCATCGAAGGATCCAGCCCCACGCAAAGCAGGGTAACGTCGCACATTGCCGCGAGCGTTTCGGCTTCGGTGAGCATATCGTCCGTCTCTCCCTCGATGGCATCCAAGTACAAA
>CABQCM010000283.1 GCA_902462665.1 uncultured Oscillospiraceae bacterium
CTTTATGCTGCTGAAGCATGTGTTTGGGCATCCGGTCATTCTCTTTTGCATTCTTTTCTTTGCGACCGCAGTAGCGGGAGCCGCCACATGGTTTGGCACGTACTATGCCATTATCACTGGAAAGTATATTGGTAAAAAAGCGGTAATTGCCTCGACCGGTGCTGCTGCGTGCGGCGTTTGCATATCTCGCGTATTGAAAAATTATTTCAGCGGATATGTCATATTGGGTGTTTGCATTGGAGTTTGTGGTATATTAATGATATCATTTTTGCAAAACATTATGAGATATCATTATTATCACAAATTAAAAGAGCTTGAAAAAGCCGAAAAAGAAATAGAACGACACAAAACCGCTCCACTGCCGTAAAGCAGTGGAGCGGTTTTTCTCTTACTATGGTTATGCGTTGATGTTATCCGTTTCAGCGGCGGCTTCAGCGGCCGCGTCCGCCAACTTGCCGTCCAACTCGCCCAAATCCTTACCCAGCAGGGAGGGCAATTGCATGCCCGCCATTTTAAAGGTCTCGTTGAGCGGCGGAATCGCCTTCATCATTCCCGATAGGAAATTCGCGGTAGTGGGGGTGCCGTCCTGGCCGGACATGGAATCCCACACCGTAACCTTATCAATCTGGAGATTCTTGATGGCCTCCACCTGAATCTTCACCAGGTCTTCAATCTTATCCGCAATGATCAGCTGTACCGCGTCGGCCGCGTTGCCTCCAGCTGCGTCCACCAGTTTGGCAAAGCCTTCGGCCTGTTTGGAGAGAATCTCCATCGTACCGCGGGCCTGCGCTTCCATGGTGGCGTAGATGGCGTCGGCCTCACCGCGCGCTCTGCGGCGCTGCTGCTCGGCCTGAGCCTCGGCCTCGATTTCCAGCTTTTCTTTATCAATTTGCGCCTTGACGATGATGTCGGCCTTCTGAGTCGCGGCTTCCTTGTCGGCACGGGTTTCCTCCGCCTGCTGCTCGGCCAGATAAGCTTCCTGCAACGCGCGAGCCTGAGCGATTTTCTCGGCCGCGATGGCACGGCGCTGCGCCTCGGCTTCTTTCTCGCGGCGGGTCGCGTCCGATTCAGCCACCTCGGCCTTGGAGCGGTTTTCGCCGTCGATGGCGGCGGCGTTGGACTGGGCGACCGAGATACGCTGATCCTTCACAGCGATCGCCTCACCGATGGAACCGTCGCGGTTTTGCTCGGCAACCCGCTTTTTCGCGTCGTTAATGGCCTTGGCGGCCGCTTCTTTACCAAGAGCCTCGATGTAGCCCGACTCATCGGTGATGTCGGTCAGGTTGACGTTAATCAGCCGCAGACCGATTTTTTTCAACTCAGCCTCCACGTTGGCGGAAACAGCTTCAAGAAATTTATCGCGGTCTGTGTTGATTTCCTCGATATCCATGGTCGCGATGACCAGACGAAGTTGACCAAAGATAATGTCCTTGGCCAAATCCTGGATTTCCTCCAGCTTCAGCCCAAGCAGCCGCTCGGCAGCGTTTTGCATAATCCCCGGCTCGGTCGAAATACCAACCATAAAGCGGGAGGGAACGTCAACGCGGATATTTTGATGCGACAGCGCGTTGGTCAAATCCACGTTAATTGACATGGGGGTCAAATCCAGGTATTGGTAGGACTGAAGCACCGGCCAGACAAAGCAGACGCCGCCGTGGATACATTTTGCCGAACGGGCGGTGCCGTCGTTGTTGGCGCTGATTTTACCGTAGACCACCAGAATTTTGTCTGAAGGGCAGCGGCGATAGCGCGAAAGCACTACCAAAAACAGGCTGAACACCAGCACTGCCAGGACAGCAACCAAAACAATCATTTCCGGGGGCATAGCAACAACTCCTCTACTTTTTTGTTACTGCGACTATCCGCCGCAATTTATGTTTCGGCCTTGCGGCCCGAAAACCAAAAAGAACACACTCGATATTAAGACAATGCCGGCGGCACAGGGGTAACCAGCAGGGTCTGCTCGTCGGCCAGCGCAACCACCGTCACCGGACGGCCGACCGGAATCGGCTCGTTGCAATCGGTCACCGCATCGGCTTCGATGTAGCGTTCCTGCACGGTCAGCGTCACCTTACCGCGCCCGCTCTGGCTGGCCGGAACGGTCAAATACACCTGGCCGCTGCGACCGATGGCGTTTTGATAGGATAGATTTCCGCTCTCCTGCATCCCCACCGACCATTTGAGGAAGGCGGCTACCAAAAGCAGCGACGCAAGTCCTCCCAAAAAGGCCAGCAGACAAGAGACGGCAACATGAACTCCCACACCCAGCAGGACAATTCCCAGCCATCCGCCCACCGACAGGAAGGCAACAATCCCCCGTACGGTAAAATTACGAAGCCCTGCCACATGGTCGCCGTGGTCGTGATCCATATCATGATCCGCATCGTGGTCAAAATCGTGATCGAAGTCAACCTCGCCGTCCGCGTCATGACCGCCCACGCCAAACAGAAGCAACAGCGTTTGCAGCAACAAAATAATGGTTGTGGGAATCGCCATGCAGGCAAACACCTGCTGCAGCGTACTCAGCGCCTCCCACCAGGACAAAAACCATTGCATCTTTTTTCACTCCTTTCAAAGGAGGCTTCTCTCCTTCTCTACCATATGCCTCTCCCGAAACGGTGGTTATCGTTTTGGAGGGGCAACACTTTTAACCTTGGCAAGCGCACTGGATTTCGCGCCGCTCTGCGTCGTTTTTTCGGCTCGGCCCGGCAGAGCCATTTGACCGAGCTTGGAGTCGGCTTTTTGCTTGAGCCACCCTGACCAACAGGCGTAGACCATAACCTCCAACGCGTTGGCAAGCCGATCGCGCGAATCTTTCGTCGGTCCGTCGTAATGCTGAATAATCCGCCGAATTTGTTCTCCAATGTGCCCTGCCTCAATCGCTTCCCCGCCGAACCGGCGTAGTACGGCGCACAAATAGCTATACAGCATGTGGTCGGGAATGATATCGTCCGACGTATCGTCCAGCCTGCCGTTGACATAGCCGAGCAATTGGACAATCGACTCCAACTGCATGGATTCCCGCAG
>CABQCM010000284.1 GCA_902462665.1 uncultured Oscillospiraceae bacterium
CCCTCCAGGGTAAAAAAGGAGAGCGACGCGTATACCACAAACAGCCCGGCAAACAACAGCATGCCGCACACAACCATCGAGCAGAGCACCCCGACACGCACCGGCGTCCACGACACGCCGCAGCCGGGAAGCGCAAGGCACAGAAGCAGTACCGCCTGGATCAGGCGGCCGATGCGGGAAAACTCCATCTTCGACGCCAGCACCTGAAACACCAGAGAGCGCGGGCGCACTAAAATCCGGTCAAACTCGCCGTTGCCGATCATGGAGGGAAAGCAGTCAAAGCCGCGCGCAAAGCATTCGGCCAACGAAAAGGAAAAGAGCACGACCGAAAAGCAGAGCAGCACCTCCGGATAAGAGAATCCCTCTACCTGATGAAAGCGGTCAAAGAGAAAATAGACCCCCAAAAAGGCGGTAAAGGTAGTCAGAAATTGCCCCAATGCGGTGAGAAAGAACGAAACCTTGTACTGCATCTGGCTTTTGAGATGAATAGCAAAATAGCGAAAATACAGCCGCATATAACCTCATCCTTTCTTGCTTTGGATTTTTGACGGCTCTCGAATGCACAGAGGCGAAACATTATCCGCCCTGCACCACCACCCGGCGCAGCGCTTTGCGCATCCAAAGCCATCCGCACGCCGTCATCGCGACAAGCCACACGAGCTGCAGCAGCATACCGGCCGCCAGCTCCTTTCCCGCAAGATTTCCGCTGTAACAGCGCAAAGGTAAATTTTGCATGGCCGCAAAGGGGGTCAATGCCAGCAGCCGCTGCACCCGCTCGGGCAAAAAGGGCAGGGGCACGACCGCCCCCGATAAAAATTCTACGAGAGAGGTAGCGACAATGCGGATTCCCATTGGGTTAATGGTGTAAAAGGCCGATGCATAAAGGAGCATGCAAAAGGCATTGACGCACAACGCACCGAGCGCCAGGGTCAGCACAAACATGACCGCAGCTGCGACCCCCGCGGGCGCGGTCAAACGAAAAGGCGCGGGCAGAAGCACGGCTACAAGCAGAATGGGCGCGCTGCGCAGCAGTGCCTTAGCCGCACGGGAGGCAAGCCCCCGCACAAACCACATCATATACAGGTCGAGCGGTCGGGCCAGCTCATAGGCTACGTCGCCGCTTTGAATCGTACCAAAAATATCGCCTTCCATCAACCAAACCATAAACAGCGCAAGGAAAGCCTGCTGTAGCCATACATAGGAGGTCAGGGCCGAAAAATCCATGGGAAAGGCAGCCGGATCGGCCATATAAAAGGCACGAAAGGCCAGCAGCTCCATGAATCCCCAGACAAACTGCGTAACCACACCGGCGGCTGCCGCGCTGCGGTATTGCAGAGTATGAATAAATCGAATGCGAAAAAAGCAAAGATATTTTCTCATATTCCGAATTCCTCATACAACGAGGCCACCATTTCCTCCGCGCTCGCCCCCGTCACGGACAAATCGAGGATATCGGCCTGACGAGACAGCTGGGCAATGGCCTGCGACACCGAATGCACGCTCGTATCCATCGAAAGGGTGGCACGCCCCTCTTGATTTCGCAGCACCGTCATACCTTCGCCGATAGATAGTACGCCCGTATACTGCAATTCAATTGTGCGGCAGCGCCCATAGCGAGTACGAAGCTGCTCGAGCGTACCATCGAGCAGAATCCGCCCCTTGCCGATGAGCAGAATCCGCTTGGCCAGGGCTTCAATGTCCTGCATGTCGTGGGTGGTCAAAATCACCGTGACCCCCTGCTGCTCGTTGAGTTCGCGGATAAAACGTCGCACAGCCAGTTTGGATATCGCGTCCAGCCCGATGGTCGGCTCGTCCAAAAAAAGAATGCTAGGGCCATGAAGCAGGGAAGCCGCGATTTCACACCGCATACGCTGCCCCAGGCTAAGCTGTCGCGCAGGCGTACGCAGAAGCTCTCCCAGCTCCAGCCGTTCGCAAAGCTCGTCTCGAGTGCGTCGGTATTGCCCTTCGTCCACCCGGTATATCTCCCGAATCAATTCAAACGAATCGGCCACTGGAACGTCCCACCAAAGCTGGGAACGCTGGCCGAACACTACACCAATGCGGGCAACATGCCGGGAGCGTTCTTTCCACGGGACCAGTCCGTCAATCACACAGCTTCCGCTGTCTGGCGTCAAAATACCGCTCATTACCTTCACTGTGCTGCTCTTGCCCGCGCCGTTGGGGCCGATATAGCCTACGATTTCGCCGTCGCCAATGGCAAAGGAGACGTCCCGCAGCGCCTCTACATGGTCGTATTTCCGCTGCCAAAGCGCCCGCACCGCGTTGCCAAATCCAGCATCCCGGCGGGCCACCCGGTAGCTCTTGCAAATATGAGATAATTCAATCATGGGCCGCGCCTTCCTTTGTTTCAACAACGTCATCGGATGATAGACAATAAAAATGGAACGATTTTCTCTTTGAAACCGTCCCATTTTTTCTACCGCTACTTGATGTAACAATATTTAAACCAACAGCCCGCCGAGCAAAATCGCCCCCGCCGACATGGCATAGGAAAGCAATAGAAAAGGCAGGCAATACAGATACATCTGTTTTGGACTTAGCGACCAGGGATGCCGCCATACTACCCAGATCAGGCAATCTGCCACAACAGCCAGCAGAGGCCAGACAATACATGCTGTGACCGTGTACACCCACAGATTCACCGGCTGCGCCATATCCAGGTAACATCGGGCGCACACACTCCATATCACAGCCGTCAGCAAGGGCCGCCAGGGTTGCCACCGCCGGTAAAGCGGAAGCTCAATCAATTTCCCTCGCCGATTGAGCTTTCGACGGCCAAACCACCGCCCGGACATCCATCCCCAAAGTATACCCAGCGCATTCACCGCGAGATAAGCCGCCCCAAACCAAAGCATCGACAACGGAAAATTCAATCCAGGCCCACCTTCCCGCATTCTATACGTTGAATACCATGGCCGCTCTGCGGACATTATTCAATGAGATTCGCCTCGCGCAGGCGGCGGCATACGGTTAGACTAATGAGGTAAGCCCCCACGACC
>CABQCM010000285.1 GCA_902462665.1 uncultured Oscillospiraceae bacterium
AATATGGAGGAATAGAGCATGTTACAGCTTAACATTCAGTTGTTCGCCCACAAAAAGGGCGTTGGTTCCACCAAGAACGGCCGCGATTCCGAGTCCAAGCGTCTTGGGCCGAAGCGCGCCGACGGTCAATTCGTTTTGGCCGGCAATATCCTTATCCGTCAGCGCGGAACCCACATTCATCCCGGTGAAAACGTGGGCCGCGGTTCGGATGACACCCTGTTTGCCCTCATCGACGGTCGCGTGAAGTATGAAAATTGCGGCCGTGGGCGCAAGTGCATCTGCGTTTACGCCGAAGAGCAGTAATTCAAAACAATGCTTTTGACATCCGGGCTGTTCATACAGTCCGGATTTTTCTTTCCATCCATCGCGCAGACGCACTGTAATCGTGCGCGTCCCCCCTCTTGTCCGCCGTTGATTTGCTGATGGATAAGGTATCTTTATGGAGAATCGGTCGCAAAATACACACGGTTCGATTTTTTCAAGCAATGTTCTCCTAAACTGAGGAGTAATCTATGTTTACGCCTTTGCCGCAAAGAAGTTTGCAGCAAGTTCGGATTCACTCAAACCGGCGTGAATTTTAAAAAGAAAGGATTCCTTTGCTCGGCAAAGGAATGGGTATTACTATGTTTGTTGATGTAGCAAAAATTAAAATCAAAGCGGGAGACGGCGGCAATGGAGCAGTCAGCTTTCACCGGGAAAAATACGTGGCTGCCGGCGGCCCGGACGGAGGGGACGGCGGTAAGGGAGGGAACATTGTCTTTGCGGCCGACGACAGTCTGTCCACCCTCTCCGACTTTCGCTACAAACGCAAATATCAGGCAGAAAACGGTCAGCCGGGCGGCGCGGGCCGCTGCTTTGGAAAAGGCGGGCAGGATCTTGTCATCGCCGTGCCGCGCGGCACCCTGATTCGGGAGGCGGAAACCGGGCGGATTCTCGCAGATGTATCGAGCGACGCCCCTTTCATTGCCGCAAAAGGCGGCCGGGGCGGCTGGGGAAATTCCCACTTTGCCACCCCTACCCGCCAATGTCCCCGCTTTGCGAAGCCGGGCGTTCCAGGGGAATCGCTCGAGGTCACCTTAGAACTGAAGCTGTTGGCCGACGTAGGGCTTTTGGGATATCCCAACGTGGGCAAATCCACTCTGCTTTCGGTGGTTAGCGAGGCGAAACCCAAAATCGCCAATTACCATTTTACCACCCTCACGCCGGTGCTGGGCGTGGTGCGCATGGGAGAAGGCAGTTCCTTTGTGATGGCCGATATTCCTGGAGTAATCGAGGGCGCAGGCGAAGGCATCGGACTGGGTCACGAGTTTCTGCGCCATGTCGACCGTTGCCGCCTGCTGGTGCATGTGCTGGATGTCGCAGGCAGCGAGGGACGCGATCCCATCGAGGATTTTGAAACCATTAACCGGGAGCTGGAGGTATTCAGCCCTGAGCTGGCCGCACGGCCTCAGATTATCGCGGCCAACAAATGCGACTTGACAGAGGACGAGCAGATTGAGCGGGTTCGCCTTTACGCCGAAGAACATGGTATCCCCTTTTTCCCCATCATGGCGGCCATTGCGGAGGGCACGAAAGAACTCGTCAACTTTGTAGCAGCCGAGCTGCACAAGCTGCCTCCGGTCAAAGTATACGAGCCTGAAGCCGCACCGGCGCCGGACGCCGACTCCATCGGACGTCAGCCCTTCACCCTGCGCGTGGAGGATGGCGTTTATTTCGTCGAAGCCCCATGGCTGCTCAAAATTCTGTCGGGGGTTAATATGGACGACTACGAGTCGCTGCAATATTTCCAGCGCGTGCTTCATTCCAGCGGCATCATCGACGCACTCAAGGAGGCTGGGGTACAGGAGGGCGACACCGTCAGTATCTACGACTTGGAATTTGATTATGTAAATTAAAATCATCCTAGCCGCTCCATGGTCCTGCTGGCTGTAATTTGTAAATCCACGGGAGGAAGTTTTTGTGTTGTATTTAAAGGAAAGACCCAACCCACGTGCCTACAGTCCGCTGGCCCTGGCTTTTTTGGGCGACAGCGTCTTTGAAATGATGGTACGCGAGCGTTTGTTGGGGCTCGCCAACCGGCCGGCCGGGCAGCTTCATGCCCTAGCCGTGGAACAGGTCCGGGCGGAAGCGCAGGCGAAAGGGGTTCAAGCTCTGCTCCCCCACCTGACGCAGGAGGAAGAACGCATTTACAAACGCGGACGCAACGCCCATACCGGGCACCTTCCCAAAAACGCCAATCGGGCGCAGTATCAGGCCGCGACCGGGTTGGGGGCCCTGTTTGGCTACCTTTATTTGGACGGACAGGACGACCGTCTGCACGAGCTCTTTTCCCGGATTGTATCCGAGGCTTAAATATGAATTTGACTTTGCAGCGCCGCCCCGTCAAAACCGGGCGGCGTTTTTCTTTTCAGCCGGCAATAAAAATTTTTCCTAGATCGTTAACCGCACGGGCTGATTTGATACTATATGGAGAAAAAGCTTTTCCACGATTTTTCGAAGGAGGTGGCCACGATGGAGCGGGAAAGGGCGGCGACATTGCTTTCGGAAAACCTGAAGGCCATTTTCGCTTTCTCGTTTTCCAGGCTTTGCAATCGGGATGAAGCAGAGGATTTAACCAACGATATTATCTGCGAGGTGCTGCAATCCGTGCATCGTCTGCGCGACGACCGTGCGTTCTACGGATTCCTTTGGAAAATTGCCGATTATACATGGAAAAAGCGTCTCCGGCAAAAACGTCTTTGGCCAAAACCATCCGATGAAAGGGCCGCTGGAGTTTACTGGATTACCCCGGAAAGAGAATATATCGCGAAGGAACAATTGCGCATTCTGCGGCGCGAGCTGTCGCTGCTTTCCAAGCAGCATCGTGATGTGACAATAGCGTATTACCCGCAAGGGCGTGCCTGCTCCGATATCGCAAAGGAATTCGGGCTGAGCGTCGAAATGGTAAAATACTATCTTTTTAAAACGCGGAAAATTTTGAAAGAAGGGTTTGACATGACCAGAGAACTTGGAGAAAA
>CABQCM010000286.1 GCA_902462665.1 uncultured Oscillospiraceae bacterium
CTCTATCTGCCCGAAGGGGCGGCATTCTCGGGCGAAATTTTCCTCCACAGCGACCGCGTGGAGTCGCAGGCGGTCACCCTGCGCTGGTCGGCCAAAGAATTCGGCGGAAACGAGCTAGCACATGGCGAGGGGACCTTCACCCTATCCCTGGGCGACCGAAAGAGCGTTGGAACCATTCAGTTCACCGGCACGGGCAAACCGGTTACAGTGACCCTTCAGCTGATTTGCGGGGAGGAAATCCGCGAAAACCGTTATCTCTTCCTGACCCATCCGGGTGAACCCGACAGCTTGGAGCGCCGGACTGATATCGACGCTGTCGTACATTATTTTGACACAGCGGACGAATGGGCTCTCAAGGACTAAGACTACCGTAGACAAAACAATCCGAGTACAACGCGTTTCTCACGAAATCCTGGGAGCACCGGGAGCGTTACGCTGCTTTGCTATACGCTGGCGGCATGGCACGCCTTCCTGGTTCATCCGATACGTTGCGCGAAAAATCTTGTCTCTAAAGGTCGTGCAGCTTTAACTGTCTCGATACGCCGTTTCTAGAAAGGCCTCGCTTTTCCAGAAACGGCAGCAAGGCTGACGGCCAAAGCGGTCGTCTTACGGCGCATTTGCTCTGTTTGTTTCGTCGAACCGAAGGGAAGAACACAGATGAAAAAAATCGGCATTGTCGATTACGATTTTTCAGTACGAGGCGGTGTCGAGCAGGTATCGGTCTCACTCGCGGCAGCGTTAGCAGACTATTACGAGGTGCATTTAATCAGCCTGTGTATGGGCGGGGAAGCCGCCTATGAGTTGGACGAACGAGTCCAATTCGCCTCTTTGAGCGGCCCGGAACAACGGCTGCGCAAGATGCGCCGGGAACTGAAAAAACCGCTTTGCGGCTACTTCAACGACCATGACATTGACGTTGCTCTGATCATGGGCAACTATCCCGGCCTTCTCGCCAGCACGGCTCGCTTTGGCGCAAAAAAAACCAAGCTGGTATTTTGCGATCACGGCGCGCTGATGAACCAGTGGGAGCGCAAGGATATCGTGTTCATTCGACTTGTCAGCTCGCTGCTGTGTCACCGCGTCGTTACGTTGACCCAGCAAAGCCGGGAAGATTACCGCCGCAAATTCCACTTGAACAAGAACAAGGTTTTGTGCATTCCGAACTGGATTGATCTGGACAAACCGCACTCGGACGCTTACCGGGCCGATTCCAAAAAGATTCTGTCGGCTGGCCGGTTTGGCCGGGAAAAAGGTTTTGACCTTCTGGTAAAAGCCTTTGCCCCGGTCGCCCGGCGGCATCCCGATTGGCAGCTTGACCTGTTTGGCGACGGTGAGATGATGGAGACGGTGCGTACACTGGTCTGTGAGCTTGCATTGGAGGGCAACGTCCGCCTAATGGGCATGCGTACCGATCTCGCCGAACGCTATCGCGACTACGCCATGTATGTGCTCCCCTCTTACCGAGAGGGAATGCCGCTGGTGCTTCTCGAGGCCAAGGCGAACCGGCTGCCCATTGTCAGTTTTGATATTTTAACCGGCCCGCGGGAGATTGTCCGCGACGGGGTAGACGGCGTTCTCATTGCTCCCTATGACCTCGATGCGATGTCCGACGCTATCTGCCGGCTAATAGAAAACGACGCGTTACGTCAGTCCATGTCCGACTGCTCTCAGGCAAATCTGGAGCAATTTTCAAAGCCCACGATTGTTGACTCCTGGCGTGCCCTGATTGACTCCTTATAACTTACAAAAAGCTGTGTGAAGCGAACTTGTTGCTTCACACAGCTTTTTTCATTAAAACGCAGGCTGCCGTCTTATGCTTTGGCCGAACGGCGAACCAAAATCTCCTTGATGCGCGTCACAAACCGTTTGAATTCGTCCCGCTCAAACAAAACATTCACGCCGAGCAGAACCCCGGCGTCCAACACGCCGAACACCAAGGAGGAGGCCACCCAGCTTCCCCAGCTGCCTGCCCACTGTGGCAGCACCACCAGCCCCAAAGCCACCATCCCCCCCGCCGCGACCAGATTGCGCAGCAGGCGCTTGGCAGTCTTACCGAGCGTGCCGGATAGAAAGTTTTTGGCTGTATAGACGATGACATCGGTACTCCGGTATAAATAGGAAGCGCAGGTACCGATTAGCACCCCGTTGATTCCCAGCGGGCGAATCAGCGCAAGCGACAAGCCGAGATTGATGACTGCCTCCAGAATAGCGCGGCTACGCGTCTGGCGATAGTGCCCAGCAGCGCAAATGATGGTAAGCCCCGGTAGCCGCAGGGATTGCACCAGCCCTGATAAGGTAAACAGAATTACCAGCGACCAGCGCACGTAAACTCCCCCGTCGGAGAAGGAGGCGCTGTATAAGCCGATAAAGGGATGCACCAGCACCGCCATACAGGAATAAACCGCAAAGACGATGATAAAAAAGACATATTCGTAGCTGCTGAAGCTTCGCCGCAGCACCTCATTCTCATTTTTGGAAATTACCTGGCCAAATCCAGCCCCCAGCCCGTTGCTAAAAGCATTCATCACGCTCGACAGCGAATAGGTCACCATGTTGTACACACCGTACACACTCACTTCGACCAGAGCGTTTTGACTCAGCAGCAGGGTCAGCAACACAATATCGGTATTGTTGACCACCATACCGACCACCTGATGCAGCAAAGCGTCCCATCGCTGCCCCAAAGAGGACATGTTGGGCTTAGCGCGAAAGCTCAGGTGAGGATAATGCCGCCGGACATACAGCGCAACCACCACGCCGCGCAAAATGTATACCGCCGCGGTCACCCCTTTCACGGCGATGGCCGAAGCTTTGAGCTGAATCAGCACAATGGAGGCCACCGTCATGACCACCGTGCCAATAATCTGCGCAACTGAGATGACATAGCCCTTCTGATCGGCGAGCAGCAGCACGCGGTATTTGCCCAAAAAGAAGTAGTCTACCACACCGTTGAGCGACAGCACCACGATCATCATGCGGATAAAACTGAAATCGGTAATCTCGGTGCGCACCGCG
>CABQCM010000287.1 GCA_902462665.1 uncultured Oscillospiraceae bacterium
GGGTAAACCAGGTCTGCCCGGCCGCGTTGGCCAATCCATTGGCGCAGAAAAAAACGGACGCAAACAGATAGTCAAAGCTAATCCGGCGCAAATAAGGCGTTCCCAGGGCAAGGCACTGCTCCACCAAATCCTTATCGTCAACCCGGCCGCCCATATTGAGGAAGAGACGAATTACCTCTTCGGGCCAGAGGCTGACAGCAGTGAAAACCACCAGTGAAATCCCGAAAGCCACAGCGGAACCAAGCCAAAAAACACGGCGGGCACGCTCAGTCTTTCCCGCCCCCAAGGCCGTCACTGCCGAGGAAAGCGCCATACAGGGCAGCACGCCGAAGGAATTGACCCGAGTGCCAATCCCCAGCACAGTGGAACCAACCACCCCGGCAATGCGGTTTGCCAGTCCGGTCAAGGCCAAAAAAGCCAGGCCTGTGACCGAAAACTGTACCCCCGAGGGCACGCCTACCTTCAGCACCAGGCCCAGGGTATGCCGGTCAAAGCCAAAGGAACGCGGACGAAAATCAAAAAATCCATGCCGCATGCAATATATGGCCGCAAGCATAAAGCTGACCCCTTGTGAGATAACCGTAGCCAGAGCCGCGCCCCATGCTCCCATGCCCCATGCCCAGACAAACAAAAGATCCAACCCGACATTTAGCCCTGTACCAGCCGCCGCAAACAGCAAGGGCCGCGTAGCGTCCCCCACCGCGCGAAGCACTGCGCCGATTAAATTGTAGCCAAAGACAAACAGCATGCCCACGGCGCTGACCATCAAATACCGACTGGCATCCACCCACGCCTCCTGCGGCGTATGCAGCAGACTCAAAATCCCCTGTCTGCCAAATAGAAGCAGCGCCGTTACCAGTGCTGAAAGCAACAAAAACAAGGTCATCATGGTGCCGATGACCTTGTTCTGTTCTTCCTTTTTTCCCGCGCCCAGATATTGCGCGACCAACACCGTGGCCGCCACCGAAAGCCCCATGGCGACATTGGTAATCAGAGATACCACCTGCCCGCCCACTTGAATGGCCGACACGCCCACGGGACCACTCACGCGGCCAACCACCATCATATCCGCAACGCCGTAGAAAGCCTGTAAAAAATTCGCTGCCAGAAATGGCAGAGAAAACCGAAGCATTTTTCCAAGGATGCTTCCCTCGGTAAACCGAATTTCACCCGGACGCATAAAAGACGCCATCCCTTCGCGGTAAACCTCCCGCGCCCGGCCAACGTGACGCTAGGGAGTCATATTCGCGATGGCCGCCACGGTCCATTCTCCCTGATCCTCCCGCAGGGTGTAGATCATGGTCTTGACCGGCTGGGGATCCGCCCCAACGGCCATCGTGGATATGTAGCCCACCGTTAGCTCCACCCGGCCCGCCTCTTTGCGCACGCCGGTCACTTTGGGTGTGTATAGACCGCTATGGGTATTCAGCGGGACATAAAGCTGCCCCTCAGCGTTGTCGTATTCGTACACAATGCCGTCAATCGTAAAGCTCTGCGCAGACAAGTCCACCCCAAACAGACGCCTGCCCTGCGCCAAAACTTCCTCGATGGGCATACGGTAACGCGCACTGCCGTCCGGCAGGGTAATCTGATTATAATCAGCCTCATTCGAACGATTGTGGGCGAGCTGTGCCGCCCAGTAGGCTGCCTTGAGAAGATCTTCTCCCTGCGCGTAAGCGATACTGGAGAAGGGTTTGGGATCGTAAAGCACCACCGGCTGAATGAACTCGGCATAGGCGGTATAGCTCTCCTGACGGGAACGATCAACCATCCCCTAAACCAGGCGTATTCCCGAGGTGATCAACGACGCCGCCCCAACCACAGCCAAAAGCAGGATCACCGCGCCAAGCGGCGCGGCCCAGCGACGCTTGCGCCGGGCGGCCGGGCGATGATCCGGCAATTTGCTGGGAAATCCGTTCTGTATGCCATCCGGCTCGTCCTGCCGCACGACTTCGGATCGAATGTCCTCGGGTGCAATTTTCTCCACAGCGACCGCCTCCTTCACATTATCGGATTTGACCGTTTCCATGAATGAGATATTTCGTTGAAGTCAGCTCCCGCAATCCCATTGGGCCGCGAGCATGCAGCTTCTGCGTGGAAATTCCGATTTCAGCGCCAAAACCAAACTCCCCGCCGTCGGTAAAGCGGGTCGAGGCATTGACATAAACCGCCGCCGAATCCACAGCTCGCAGGAATGCGCCGGCCGCAGCCTCATCCTTGGTGACAATGCACTCGCTATGCCCACTCGAATAACGAGCAATGTGATCGATGGCCTCCTGAAGGGAATCCACCACCTTGATCGAGATAATATACCCCAAAAATTCCGCTGCATAATCTTCCTCGGTTGCGGGGACGGCCGCGTCCCCCAAAATAGCGCAGGTACGCTCACAGCCGCGTAGTTCCACAGATTTTTCTTTCAGGCGGCCGGCGACCAAAGGCAAAAATTCCTTCGCCACGTCCCGATGCACCAGCAGGCTTTCGCAGGCATTGCACACCGAGGGTCGGGAGGTCTTGGCATTGTAGACGATTTCGGCGGCCATGGCCAAATCGGCCGCGCGGTCTACATAAACATGGCAGTTGCCCACCCCGGTTTCGATGACCGGCACGGTAGCCTGCTCCACCACAGCCCGAATCAAGCCCGCGCCGCCGCGTGGAATTAACAAATCGAGATATTGATTGCACCGCATCATCTCCGCCGCCGTCTCGCGGGAGGTATCCTGCACCAGAGCGACGCAATCCTCCGGGAAGCCGGCCTGCGCCAACGCCGCGCGCATGGAGGCGGCAATGGCCCGGTTGGAATGGATCGCCTCTTTCCCCCCGCGCAAAATCACAGCATTGCCTGCCTTGAGGCACAACGCCGCCGCATCGGCGGTGACATTGGGGCGCGCTTCATAAATGATGCCGATGACCCCCATGGGAACCCGCATCCGCTGGATACGCAGCCCGTTGGGCCGCAGGGTGTCCAGCTCAACCTCTCCCACCGGGTCGGGCAGGGAGCACACGTCGCGCATTC
>CABQCM010000288.1 GCA_902462665.1 uncultured Oscillospiraceae bacterium
CCGGCGGGCGTCGGTGGTGGTATCCTTGGGCAGCTCGCTGGGCACCATTCTGGTTTACCTGTTGTCGCCCCTGTGCATTGCGTGGGCGGGATGGCGCAGTATATTCTGGCTTTGCTCCCTGTGCGCGCTGGCAATGGCCGCCGTCTGGCAACAAAGCTGCCGCCTTATTCCGCTGAAACCGCCGCAGCCAGCCGAGGTTCCCACTGCGTCCGCCGCCGAGCGTTCCCACCGGCCCTTGCTCCTTTTCATCCTGCTTTGCATCGTAATCCAGGGCGCTCTGCGCGACGGCGTCACCACCTGGATGCCATCCTATATTTCAGAAACCTACCAGCTGAGCACGGGGGTTTCCATTCTGACCGGAGTCGTCATGCCGGTGTTCAGCATGATTGCCTTTCAGGCTGCTTCGCTTTGTTACCGCAAGACCCCCTCCAATCCATTGCAGTGCGCATTGTTCTTTTTCAGCGCCGGGACCGTTTTCGCTTTGCTGCTGGCCCTGCTGTTTTCGCACAGCCCGCTGCTGTCGGTATTACTCTCCGCCCTGCTGTGCGGCTGCATGCACGGTGTGAACCTCATGCTGGTATGCATGGTTCCCCCCTTCTTTCAACGTCAGGGAAACGTGTCCGCCGTATCCGGGCTGCTCAACGCCTGCACCTACATCGGCAGCGCCGTATCCACCTATGGCATTGCCCTGACGTCCGAAGCTTTGGGATGGCAGGCGACCATTCTGACTTGGCTCGGGCTCGCCGCGGCCGGAAGCCTGATCTGCCTGACCTGCATTCCGGCCTGGAAACGCCGCTTCAGATAATTAACCAAATAAAAATGAAAACCGCCGCAAAAAATTGCGGCGGTTCCAAATTTCCAGAAAAATAGATTAGAATACGACGAAATCAAGACAAAAGCTCCACTGAAATTTGCAGAATCTTGAGTGCATCGGCGGCGTCAATTTCGCCGTTTCCATCCATATCGGCTAGCGCCTGACTCTCCGCATCCAACGTAATCAGCCTTACCGCATGCTGTAATACCAGCAGGGCGTCACTCGCATTGATATCACCGTCACGGTTGATGTCGCCATCTTGATATTCGTCCACAACCCGAATCACACAGCTATCTGAAAACTGCATCTTGGCATTTGTTACCGTTAAGGTTACCGTTACGCGGCCTGGTGTTAAGCCTTGAATTGTAGTAATTTTATGATTCGATGAAGACTTGGGAAGAAAGCGAATCGTTTCAGCGGTTCCCTCTGTGCTCCAATCATGTCTTGGTTCATAAGTTCCCCCCACCACTAATTCTGGATTAAAGGCCACCCATACTGATAAAATTCCATTTTCCCTCGCTAAACGGTCGGCCATTTCCAATGCCAAGGAATCATCATTGGCCACTGCATAATACCGATTCGCGTTACTTTTGCATCCCTCCAGCGTAGGATCATCGACCGATGGCCAACTAAAGCCTAGGGATGGTATATCCGAACGGTTACAGGGCCAAAAGTGAAAAACACCATATTGTTCAAAACTGTTTTTAGAAAGATTATTGTCGTCAATTACAGCAGGATCAATAATAAAGAAAACGCCGACTTTATGATCTGCATAATACTCGATCGCGCTGTCTGCAATCTGCAAATCTACGGTTTCTCCTATCTTCAAAGTATATTCCGAATGGTTTAATTTGATCCAACTTTTAAACTGCTCATAATCAGAATTTCTTTCTACATTCGTCACTCTCGGGTCTTTCTTTGCAACTTCCATTGCCTTTTCTACATACTCTCCAGAACTCATGAGAACCAAAACCAACCGGTAGGAAATTCCCATCTCTCCCTCTGTACCATCTTCTGAATGTTTATAAATCGTCACGACCCTCTTGCAATTAATCTCCGGAAAATCCTCCGGGGTAAACTGCTGCGGTGTGTCGGTTACAACTGTGACTACAATGCTATTATCACAGGTCCATTCCATCACATCCTCCTGACCAAGCGCGTGAATCGGGAATACAGCCAGCAACGCCACCGCCAACATCACGCACAACCAACGTTTCCAGAGTCTTTTCATCAAAATTACTCCTTTCTCATTGTTGAAATCAAAACAGAAGGACTATTTTAACACCATTATTATCGGCTGTCAACTTTAATATTTCTTGTTAATAACATTTTCCGATGATTTTTAACAATATGTTTTCAACCGATTCCTTGCTGAAAATCAGCAGCACCCCTGCAAATACATCCCTCCAGCAAATAGTTCGATTACAGTCATCGTATTCTAACTTCCATCGAAAGCACACCATCCAGCCGTGACACGCCGTCAATTGCACCAAAAATACTATATGAGCACGTCCTCTTTCGCGCAGATGGGAAAACACGGCCGCCAATTTTTGAAAAATCTTGAAAATTGGCAAAAACACTGGTATAATAAATCATCATTTATTTGAAGGAGTGTCGTCCATGTCTTATGTCGATCGTGTTATTGAAACCGTGATTCGCAAAAATCCAGCCGAAAGCGAATTCCACCAAGCCGTCACCGAGGTTCTCAATTCGCTGCGCCCGGTCATGGACGCTCATCCCGAATACGAGGAATGCTCTCTGCTCGAGCGGCTGTGCGAGCCTGAGCGCGTGGTAATGTTCCGCGTCCCCTGGATTGACGATCAGGGCAAGGTACAGGTCAACCGCGGCTTCCGCGTGCAGTTCAACAGCGCTATCGGCCCCTACAAGGGCGGTCTGCGGCTGCACCCCTCGGTCAACCTCGGCATCATTAAGTTCCTGGGCTTTGAGCAGATTTTCAAAAACTCCCTGACCGGCCTGCCCATCGGCGGCGCCAAGGGCGGCTCCGACTTCGACCCCCCGGGCAAGTCCGACGCAGAAGTGATGCGCTTCTGCCAGAGCTTCATGACCGAGCTGTGCAAATACATCGGCCAGTTCACCGACGTGCCGGCCGGCGATATTGGCGTTGGCGCGCGTGAAATCGGCTATCTCTACGGCCAGTATAAGCGCATCACCGGCCTGTACGAGGGCGTTCTCACCG
>CABQCM010000289.1 GCA_902462665.1 uncultured Oscillospiraceae bacterium
AGCGTGTAGATCACCGGGTTGCGTACGCCTCCGTCCAGCATACCGCGGGCGGGATCAATCACGCCGTCGGTAAAGCAGTCGGTAATGCAAAGCCGTTCCGACGGGGGAAGAGGATGCCCCGAACGATACCGCTGCCGATAATGGTTGAATTTCTGCTGTACCATGCTGCGGAACTGTCTGGCGGTCGCTTCGTAAATGGTCTCCAGAGTGGGAAAATCCTCTCGCAGCTTGCCATTGTCCAGCATAGCGTTCATAATCATTTTGGGGATGGGGCCGCCCATCGTATCCACCACAGCATAGCAGGGAATATCCGGCCAGTTGCAGGCATGAATGGTATAGTTCACCGCTTCGGCATGAGAAATTCCGGTGTTTTCCATTGCTGGAATCATGGTTTCATCGTTGTAGACCAGAATAGAGGAATTTTGACGAAGCTTATCGCACAACAACTCCCACAGGTCGGCCGGATCCTCCTTGGTCCAACGATAGACATACACCGGGTTTTCAAACCGGGGATGAATCCGTTCAATAAACAGCCGAGTCAGCGGATTGGAGCGGTGATCTCCCTGATTATTGTAGCCGCCCAGAATGACGTAGGTAGGATCGTCGTAAACATTATTGCGCTCCCAGCCAGTGATGTTTCCGCCCTGCGATGGGTCAGCCATCTGATGCTCTCCACGTCCGAGGGGGAGATTGGCCTTGCAGTTAAAATCATCTATGAGATAACCGGCCTGCTCGCGGGTCAGACGGCCAGCGGCAAGATCGGCTTCGTAAAAGGGAAGCAGCAGCACATCCAGCCGACCGTAGGACAAGGTGGTATTGATGGCGCCGGCATAAATGTAGTCGATAGTAACCACAAACAGCATAAGCTGCATCGCCTCATGGAAGGTGCGCGGCGCGCCCACGGTCAGATTACGGCAAATCTCGGCCAGTTCTTCCTGACCAGCCTCGCGGGCAGCCTCGCCATAGCGTTCGATATATCGCAAACACGCTTGATAGGTCAACAGCATGCCTTCCAGAAAAATCAAGGTTGTTTCCTCGCCGCCTTGCGCTTTCACCTGCTCGATTTTTTGCTCGGTGCGCTGCACATAACCGGGCAGACCATGCTCAAGAAGATGCTCCCAGTCCAAAGTAATATGGCTGGCGTTGAATTGAACGATGGGATTTCTCTCGGGCTTGCGCTCTTTCCATAGTTCCTGAAAACGGGATTCTTCTTCCTCGGTCGGAACCTTGTCGATGAAACGTCCGAGCAGCAGGTCGTGTTCCGCAACCGGAAGGGATGCTCTCTCCACCACATAGGCTAGCCCTTTGCCGTGCTGCAGGGGCTGCGGCAGGTCGCGAAGATGTTCCCAGGCTTCGTCGAGCAGGAACCACCGCTCGGTCAGCGTACTGTTGACCGGTTTGTTGCGAAGCATCTCAAGCGTTTCCTCACGCATAGCGCAGGCCTTTTCCTCAATTGTCATTGTTTTGACTCCTCTCTGTTATTGACTGTACGGATTCCAAGCGTATACAGGGCATTGCGAAGGCGCTCCATCTGTTTTTCCTCGGGCAGGGGAATGTCCTGTGCGGAATATTCCCGGCCTAGAGCCTCGTATTTGTGGGCGGCCAGCTTGTGCATTGGAATCAGCTCTATCGTGCGGTAAGGGGTATGTTCTAGCAAAAAACGGGCGGTTTGTTCGATATTTTCTATCCCGTCGCTGACACCCGGTACAACCGGAATGCGAACGAGCACATTGGCGTCGAGAGCCGCCAGTCGTTTGAGATTATCGAGTATTGGCCGGTTGGAACAGCCGGTGGCCCGCAGGTGAATTTGGTCGTCCATTGCTTTGATATCAGCCATAAAGTAATCTGTGACCCCTGCTACCGACTCCAGCGCGGTGGTCGTGCCGTACAGGGAGGTCTCTATCGCGATGGAGACACCCTGTTCCCGAAGAATTTGGGCCGTTTTTACGACAAAATCCGCTTGCGAGAGGGGCTCACCACCCGAAAAGGTCACTCCGCCGCCCGTTTTATCATAATAGCGTTTATCGCGCAGAGCGAGTTTGGCCGCTTCCAAGGGCGTGATTTCCTTTCCGTAACGCTCCATCGCCCCGGTGGGGCAGGCCTCAGCACAGGCAAAACAGGAGCGGCATAGAGTTTGATCTCGCTGTACCTGTCCATCGATGATTTTCAGCGCGTCGGCCGGACAGCGAGCTGCACATTCTCCGCATAGGGCGCAGCGGTTTTTATGATATCCCAGCTCCTGCCCGGCATGAGCCGATTCGGGATTGTGGCACCAAAGGCAGCGAAGTGGGCACCCCTTGAGGAAGATTGTAGTACGGATCCCAGGTCCGTCGTGCACTGAAAAACGCTGGATATTAAACACCATTCCCATGGTTGAATCGCGCCTTTCCATAAAATGTTGCGTATTCCGACCGTGTCTTTATTTTGAACAGAACTCGTCGAGGATCGTTTTTCCCCGGCTGGTTCCCAACCGTTCTGCCCCAGCGCGTACCATAGCAAGAGCGTCCTCTAAGGTTCGAATTCCCCCGGCGGCCTTGACCTTGATGCCGTCGCCAACACATTGCTTCATCAAGGCCACATCCTCGACCGTAGCCCCGCCCGTGCCGAATCCGGTGGAGGTCTTGACAAAATCCGGCCCGACCGAGCGGGCAATGTCGCACATAAGGATGATTTCTTCCTTGGTTAGATAGCAGTTTTCAAAAATGACTTTGCAGATTACGCTGGCCTGTCGGCAGAGGGATACCATCCCCTTCATTTCCTCTTCCAGATAAGCGGTGTCCCGTTCTTTGAGACGGCCAATATTAATGACATAATCGATTTCCTGAGCGCCGGCTTCCAGTGCATCTTGGGTTTCCATCAGCTTGGCATGAAGGGTATTTTGTCCCAGAGGGAATGCGATGGCGGCGTCTACCTCAACCTTGCTGTCGGAAAGAAACTCCCGGCAGCAGACGATAGCAGCCGGATTGACCGCCACTGTCCGAAAACCATATTGCCGGCTCTCCTCACACAGG
>CABQCM010000290.1 GCA_902462665.1 uncultured Oscillospiraceae bacterium
TTTCATATTTGGACAGGGTGGCCTTGCTCTTGCCAATAGCCGCCGCCAGCGCCTCCTGCGTCATGCCGCGCGACCGGCGGAATTGCCTGATCCTGTTGCCCACTTCCGTGCTGATGTCCGGCATGTCAACGCCCCCGTGTGAAATAATATCAATATTATATTGTCCCCGTGACGGAAAGTCAACGTGAGGGCAATGCAAAAAGCCTCCCCGTGGGGAGGCTTTTTTGCTGTTTGGTTTGGCGCTCAGGCTTCGACGAAGCGCATCAGCATCGCGGCGGCCTGCGAACTCATACGTAAAAGTTCATGCAGGAGTCTTGAGAAAACCGGCGGCGTGAGGTATACTATATTGCATAGCGCGAGCGCCGCTCGCGATACATATAGCGCAAAGCGACAAAACGGCGCATGGAAATGAAAACTGTCATAAGCGCAAACGGCTGGCTTTCCAGCATTTTAAGGAGAAGTGATCACACATGAAACTCGGGATCGGCGTTCAAACGCTGGATTCCATATCTCTATACCTCTCTATAAACGCCGCTAAAGCCTGATACAGCGCGGTTTTACGCAAAACCAACCAAATTATAACTTCATATTTCTCTATGCAGTCTCACGCGGAAATGGCGTAAAAATGGCGTAGAGGAATCGGCTGTTTTGCAGATGAAAAGAGCACTACTACTTTTAGAAAACACAAGATGAGCACGGCCTATACAAATGGGTCGTGCTCATCTTTTTCATACGGTCAAATGGTTCCGTGCTTACTTGTCATCGCTATTGGCGGGATTCTGACGAAAATCTTCCTGAACGCCTTCGTTCAGATCAAAGCACATGGTTTTCGCGTCAGCAACCCAGAAACCGCGAACGCGGTACCTCTTGCCCGGAACCCAATCCTCGCCCGTGGCGGCGCGGAGCGGTTCCAGCAAATTCTTGCTGGAAATCGTCACAACGCCCTTCTGTTCGCCCCTCGGCTTGGAGAACTTAAAGCCCTTCGGCTCGTTGCTCTTGCACATACGGATTGCAAACACCTTTGCCTTGGCATCCAGCAGGCACAGCACATAGGCGGGATAACCCAGATCCTCCAGCACCTTCTTGCTGAAGGTGACACCGCTCTGGTTGAGGTACATATCCGGGTAAGCGTTGATGTTGGAGTCAATCGTTTCAAAATTCAGAGAAGAAAAATCAAAATTCATTGTAAAAATCCTTTCATTTCGTATTATCTTGTGTGTCATCGACAATTTTCATAAATTCCTGCCGTTCAGCAGGAGACCACCGGGAATCAAGAATCAAATACCCTTTGAACAGGCCATCTTTGACGCGGTGAGCGACAAATCGATTGCTCAGGAAACGCAGTTTTGCCTTGTGGGGTGAAGTGTGCCGCTCAGACAGCAGCTTTTGCACTTTCAGCCAGTCCTCTTTTTTGATAATTGCTGTATGGTGATTTTCCTTGAAGTACATATTCAGGTCTGTATTTTTCACAGACTTGTGGGTGCGGAAATCCTTGGTATAGGTTTTCTGCATCAAGGCATCACCACAGTATTTTTCGTTTCGGAGGATGCTGCGGACGGTACCGGCAGACCAGCTATCGTTGCCCATAGGGGATTTGATCCCCTGTTCTGTCAGCGCAGCCGCAATCTCTGACGGTGTTGCTCCTTCCAAATAGCTCTCGTAGATATACTCAACAATCCTCGCCTCAGTCGGTTCAATGACCAACCGGCCAAAGTGGTCGCGGTAGAAGCCCAGCGTATTCTGTACAGAGAATTTGTAAATTCCCTCGGCCATCCGCCAGCGAATACCCGCTTTGATGGCCTCGCTTTTCTGCTGGGACTCCATTTCTGCCAGCGCGGACAGAAGAACGATTAACAGATTGTTCTTTCCATCGCCCGTGTAGGTGATGTGCTCCGTCTCAAATTCCACCGAGACAGGAGGATTCAGCGCAGAAAGAACATTCAGGTTATCCAGTATGTCTACAATATTCCGGCCAAAGCGGCTGATGCTCTTGGTAAGGATCAGATCAATTTTCCCGTCCACTGCATCGGCAATCATTTTTTGAAAACCAAGGCGCTTTTTGACGGTCGTGGCGCTGATGCCCTCGTCCTGATAGATTTCCACCAGCTCCCAGTCGGGATTTCCTTCAATCCGCTGGGTAAAATGACGGACCTGCATATCAAAACTGCCAACCTGTTCTTCTTCCTGTGTGCTGACGCGGCAATACGCCGCAACACGGAGTTTTGGGCGCTCTTGCTGCACTTCCTGCAACTTTTTTGGTGGAATCACTATCACGCCGTTGCTGCGCTGATTTTCCGCAATCTCGTCCTGCATGAGCTTCCGCCGCTGTTCCCTGCGCTCGGCACGGCTGCTAAACTGACGGGCCGATTCTATCTTCTTGGGGTCAAGCGGTTTTGCCATATCCTGCCTCCATCGAATTTACAGCCTTTTTCCCGTGCTGCATGGGTATGCCACCTCCTTTGCGCAAATTTGTCTTTTCATCTGTATCGCCTCCCTGTGCGTTTATTTATGACAACCCCTGCGGGACGAATCCCCACAGGGTAGTCACCATAAGAAAAAGGCAGCAGATTTCTCTGCTGCCCCATCAGAAACCATGAGATGCGGTTATTCACTTATTATAGGGCTTCGACTGTCTCCAAAAACTGCCCCATGCTCACCGCCCCATGTGGCAGATTTTCCTCGTCGCGGAACACCATGTAATAGCGGTATTGGTTTCCTGCTACATTCCGCCAAGCCGCACCTAGCTCGATTTTCTCCTGACTGTCGTCGTTTTTCAGGTGCTCACCCTTGGTTTCGGCAAGGATGATTTTGCCGCTCTGCGTCATAATCATAATGTCCGGGTAGTGGTTGAAGTACCCATTGATGGCAAACCCGTGCCGGGCGATATTTCGGTGCCACCACAGCACATTGGGAATGGCCGTCAGCCGCTTCACCAAATCCTGTTCCAGCGCGTTCATGTCCTCCTCGGCTTCATAGAGTGACCTTCCGTAAATCGCCGTACTGTTTGTAG
>CABQCM010000291.1 GCA_902462665.1 uncultured Oscillospiraceae bacterium
GGCCAATGTGGCTGAGGCGGCCGAATGCCAAAGGCTGTTTGACACGGCGATGGAGCAGTTTGGCCGGGTGGATATTCTGGTCAACAACGCCGGTATCACCCGCGATACCCTGATTCTGCGCATGAGCGAGGAGGATCTCGACCGGGTGCTTGCCGTCAACCTCAAAGGCGCGTTTTTCTGCATGAAGCTGGCCGCTCGTATCATGATGAAGCAGCGTTTTGGCCGCATTGTCAACATGAGCAGTGTGGTAGGGGTGCACGGCAATGCCGGGCAGGTCAACTATGCGGCGAGCAAGGCCGGTCTCATCGGCATGACCAAATCGCTGGCAAAGGAACTGGCCGGGCGCAGCGTTACGGTCAACGCCGTGGCCCCCGGTTTCATTGAAACCGACATGACCGGCGCATTGACCGAGGAGATGAAGCAGAGCTTCTTGTCTTCCATCCCTCTGGGCCGTTTCGGCGCGCCGGAGGATATTGCAAAAACAGTCGCCTTCCTCGCCTCGGACGGGGCGGGATACATTACCGGGCAGGTGCTCGGCGTCGACGGCGGCATGGGCATGTAACGTTTTTCCCTGGCGATATCGTTCGAGTGCAGCACGTCGTATGGTATCGTCTATCGTAATGAGAAAGGCATGGTTGCGAGTATGAAAAGAAGAGTTGTCATCACCGGGCTTGGGGCGGTTACTCCCCTGGGCAATACCGTCGAGAGCACTTGGAATGCCGTTCGCCGCGGCGAGTGCGGCATCGGCCCCATCACGCTGTTCGACGCCAGCGCGCAGAAGGTGCAGATTGCAGCCGAGGTCAAGGACCTTGCTATGGAGGAATTTGTCGATAAGCGCGAGCTGCGACGGATGGATCGCTACACCCAGCTCGCCATGGTCGCGGCGCACGAAGTAATGCGCTCCAGCGGCCTGGATATGGAGGAGGAAAACACCTCTCGCTGCGGCGTGCTGGTTTCCAGCGGCATCGGCGGGCTCGGCACCATCGAGAGGGAGCACGCCAAGGGAGAGGAAAAGGGCTTTGACCGCGTTTCTCCCTTCTTTATCCCCATGGTCATTTCCAACATTGCGGCGGCCCACATCGCCATTCAATACGGTTTTCATGGAATGTGCAGCTGCGCGGTCACAGCCTGTGCCAGCGGCAGCAACGCCATCGGCGACAGCTTCCGCCTGATTCGGGACGGTTACGCCGACGTCATGCTTTGCGGCGGCGCTGAAGCCACCATTACCCCGCTGAGCATCGGCGGTTTCACTTCCATGAAGGCGCTGTGCACCTCCAACGACCCCGAGCGCGCCTCCATTCCCTTTGACAAGGAGCGCAGCGGCTTCGTCATGGGCGAGGGCGCCGGAATGCTGATTTTAGAGGACTACGACCATGCCGTGGCACGTGGCGCAAACATCCTGGGCGAGATTGTGGGATATGGCGCCAACTGCGACGCATACCACATCACCGCTCCCTCTCCGGACGGCGCGGGAGCCGCTAAGTGCATGCTCGAAGCCATCGCTGACGCGGGTCTGACCCCTGCCGATATCGGGTATATCAACGCGCACGGCACTTCCACGCCGATGAACGACCGCGGCGAGACGACGGCCATCCACACCGCGTTCGGCGAGCACGCGGGCAAGCTGATGGTCAGCTCGACCAAATCCATGACCGGGCATCTATTGGGCGCTTCGGGCGCGGTTGAGGCCATTTTGTGCACCCTATCTCTGCGCGATGGTTTTATCCCGGCGACCATTCATTATCGCGTGCCGGACGAAGAGTGCGATCTCGACGTCGTCCCCAACGAGGGAAGAAATGTGCAGGTTGATTACGCCATGTCGAATTCTCTCGGCTTTGGAGGCCACAACGCCACTTTGATTTTCAAGCGCGTCTAGACGAAGCGCTCCGGGTACAACGCGTTTTTCGCGCAAGCCTTGCGGCGCATGGCGTGTCGATGGCTTTGACAGGAAAGGAGAACCTCTCATGGAACTGAGCAGCGACCAGATCAAGCAAATTATCCCCCACCGCTATCCCTTTTTGCTGGTGGATAAAATCGTGGAAATGGAGCCGGGGCAATCGGCCCGGGGTATCAAATGCGTGTCGGTAAACGAGCCTTTTTTTTGCGGCCATTTTCCTGAATATGCCGTGATGCCGGGCGTGCTGATTATCGAGGCCTTGGCCCAGGTGGGCGCGGTCGCCATCTTATCTTTGGAAGAACACAAGGGAAAAATCGCCCTGTTCGGCGGGATTAAAAACGCCCGCTTCAAACGGCAGGTTGTCCCTGGCGATGTGCTTGAGCTGGAATGTGAAATCATTCGCTGGCATGGGCCGGTGGGCATGGGAAAGGCGGTCGCCCGGGTAGACGGCCAGGTGGCCGCGACGGCTGAGTTGACCTTTGCCATCAAGCAGTAGCTAACCCCGGTAAAACGGCCCGATACCGTCTGTAAACGACCGCCGGGACATATGTCTCGAGCATACCATGCGTCGGCCCGCGGGCAAATCCACGAGAGCCAGTCTCGACCTCCTTCAACTTAGTCGCGGCTTCAACCTATCTTGGGGCCGGAAGAATGGTGATTTTCATGTTTGAGCAGGTACTCAACGAAGTATATAACAAGTTTAAGATGCAGTTTTATCAGAAGGTGTTTACCCGGTTTGAAAACCGCGAGGCCAGCCTGACCACAGTGGAAACTTTTTGTGTCGAAACCATTTACGCTCTGGGGCAACCGACCGTCAACGAATTTGCTTCCTTTGCCGGTATCTCGCCTCCCAACGCGGCCTATAAGGTCAACAGCCTGATCAAAAAAGGATATCTGCAAAAGCGGCAGTCCACCGTGGACAAGCGGGAGTATCACCTGGAGGTAACGCAGAAATTTCACGATTATTACAACATCAGTTACCGCTATCTGGAGGTGGTGGCCGAGCGGGTGCGCCAGCGATGTACGGCGGAGGAAATTTGCCAATTTGAGCATGTGCTCTCCATCATTTCCAATGAGCTGATGCCCGAGATTCCCCCGCTG
>CABQCM010000292.1 GCA_902462665.1 uncultured Oscillospiraceae bacterium
AGACGGCCGGGGTGGCCATGGAGGTTCCGCTTTTGGAGGCGTACTGGTTGTCGTTGACGCAGGAGCGGATGTTCACGCCCGGCGCGGTAAGAAAGGGAGCAAAGGATAAATCGGGAGCAGGCCCAAAGGAACTGAAGCTCGCAAGCTCGCGATTGCTTTTTGCCGCCGCCACCGAAAAAAAGCCGTCGTAGCAGGCCGGTGCGCTGACGGTGGCGTTGTCCGCCACCGAAAACCCGAAAATCGAGGCGGCGCTGCCGCCGGATGCATCCACATCCGAACGCCCGTCGTTCCCCGCCGCGGCCACGATCACCACGCCGTGCTCCCTGGCCGCCTTGACCGCCTGCTGGTAAGGCTCGCTGCCCAAGGTGGAAAAGCCGAACGAGCTGCCCAGACTGAGGTTGATAACGTCGGCTCCCAAGCGGACGGCATCCTCAATTGCGGCGACAATGGCGTAATCGGCCGCGGTATCGCTGTCTTCTCCAAAGACCCTCATGGCCAAAATCTGCGCTTGCGGCGCGGCTCCCTGTAAGGCGGCGGAATTCCCCGCGCATATGCCGGCAACATGCATTCCGTGCTGGTCGTTGGTTTCGTCGCGCATGGCGGTGTTGCCGTCCGCGTAATTATAATAGAAGGGGATTTTAGCACTATAATATGCCCCGTATCCCATGGAGCGAATGAGCGTTTTTGCATCGTCTTCGCTCAGCTTGGCCGAAGCGGGATCGCGAAGGGCCATCGCCTCATGGCCAAGATCCATGCCGGTATCGATGACGGCGATCACCTGCCCTTGGCCATCCTGAGCCGTTCCGGCCAAAACGGACGCAGCCGGTGACTGCGCCATATCGGAATCAGCGGGCAGTACCGGCAGAGTATATCGTCCCGACCCGGTAATTCGCACCACGCCGGGCAGAGAATGCAGTGCGTCGGCCTTGTTCGAAGGCACGCGCACTGTGATGGTATTGACCAGATAACTGTTTTGGGCCACGACCTGCACACCATCCAGTGCGCTCACGCTGTGAATGACAGCTTGCTGGGCGCAGGCGACAGCCTGGTCTGCCTGCAGCGCATCCTCTCCCTGCTCCAGGCGTTCAGCAATGCCGGGAGAGTCCAGGGTCAGGCAAAATTCGGATGACTCGGGGAGAAAAGCTTGCCGGTTCTCAGTCTCCCCGGATAGAGAGGCGAGCGGCGCCTGCCTGCTTGAAACACGATGGGGGCCAATGCCGCTCACGGCGGGTTCCTCCATTGCGCCGGCCTGGAAAAGGGTAAGGAGCATAGCCAGCATACCGGCCAAACACGAACGAAAATGCATTTCGATTTACCTCCTTGTCTTCTAGGCGAATCATAGCACAAAAGGAGCCGCTTTGTGCGTCGAAAAACAGATCCCGCTAAAAAATTGCGCGGCAATACCTTATTATTTAGTGTATCATAGCAAAGGTGGATTGTCTATTTGTTTTTCTGTTGAGCCGTGCAAAATGACCGAAAGCGAAACACGGCTTGCTGTGTCGGAAAGCCATGCGATCAGATGTTTCTTTGAGCAGATTGGGCACGGTGAACGTTGCTTATTGCACGAAAGAATGGGGTTGACACCATGGTATTCTGTTGATTATAATAGCGTTGACTACGGGAAGGAACAAATAATAAAAGTTTTTGTGCATCATGGCAGGGCGGATGGAGGGCGGTTGGTCTGTGCAGACCAAGCCGAGCAATGCCGGTGCGCCGTAGTGAATGATTGGATGGGAGAAAGGGGAGGTTCTCACAATGCGATGGTACAAAACAATCCTGGCGCTGCTGCTGTGCGGCTGTCTGCTGGCGGCGCCGATGTCGCCGGTAGCCGCTCAAGGGGGATATCCAAATGGCGATGTTAACAACGACGGCTCGATTAACGCGGCCGACGCGCTGCTGGTGCTGCAGCAATCGGTTCGGCTCGTGACGCTTTCGGCCAGTGCGTTCACAGCGGCCGACACCAACGCCGACGGTACGGTGGATGCGGCTGACGCGCTGCTTATTTTGCAATATTCTGTGGAGTTGATATTTATGTTTCCAGCCGATATGACCGGCGAAGAGCGGTATTATGCCGCCCGTGACGCTTACTATGGCGCAACGGGCAAGGATTTTGTGGACAACGGCGAAACCGATTTAGAGAACGTCAAAGCACTGCTGGAACAGTATGGGCAAGATCCCGAGGCTGCGGATGTAGATAACTGCGCTGTCAGCGAGGATGGTCTGCTGCTCTACAATCCGATTTCCAACGCGGCCGCGCGGCAAAAAAAGCTCAATCGATACGACAAGGCTGATAAGGTCAGCGGAACCATTGAGCTTAACGGCGCGGTACTCAATTACAGTATGCCGTCCAAGGTGACAGCCTACGACGCGGTGCCCATTACCTATACCCTTACCAGCGACTATCCGGTGCCGCCGGTGCACATCAGCGCCACCACGTTTGAGGAGTCTGCGCGGTATCAAAACGCCGGGGGCAGCTATTTTGACTGCAACCTGCCCGGCCGTGTGGAGCTGGAGTTTACCTACAACGGCTATGTCGCCGGCAATTTGCAGGATGGGTATGCCCCGCAATGGAAATATAATTTTGACGATACCAAGGGAACCAATTATCCCGCCTACGATACCGGCGAGCTGATAAAATCAGGAACCATTTCGTCTCAGGATGACATCGTTTGGTTTCACTTTGGATTCAAAAACACCGGCGATACCATTCTGGACAGCGAGGGAAACGGGGCGTTTAACTTCTGCCCGGTGCTGCAGAAGAAAAACGCGGACGGCGTTTATCAGCAGATCACCAACCCGTCGACCGACAACTACATGCAGCGTATTTACGATTATCTCTATCCCGTCGAGGAGGGGGATATGTGGTTGCTGTTTATCCAGCAGCATACCGGCATCGAGCAGAACCGTTACCGGTTTGCTCCCGGAGACTACCGCATTGTGATTTATCCGCAGCTTCGCAACGAGCGCGAGGCCAACGGCTGGGCGGCCAACTATGT
>CABQCM010000293.1 GCA_902462665.1 uncultured Oscillospiraceae bacterium
ATGTTTAATCCTAGCTGCTTGTATTTATCCGCGTGTTTCAATATTCTTTACCTCTTATATAAATGATAAAACGTATAAAATATCATTCATAGATTACAGACCGTTTTTTACACTAAGACCATAATTATTGTTTACATGTTGTGTGAATATATTTCACGTTACTTGCTAGAGATACACGATGTTTTTGAAAATTATCTCCATATTTCATATACACACCTTATTAATATGGTCTTGTGAAATCATAGCATAGATGGTAACCGATTATTATGTTTTAGACGTTAAACGTCTACACATTCATCACAAAAACCCCCCGGTCATCCGACTGGGGGGTTTCCCATTTCTAGAACCCCTTTTCTGTTCCCTCTGCAATAGTAAACGGAATTTCCACCTTTTACGACCTTTTTATACTTGTTTCGACTACCTGTTTCGACATGACTGACAGGAAACAGGGAATATAATTAACATAAAAAGGAAACTGAAATGTGGTGAGGACGTTTGAACGTGCAAATGAAAAAACAATTTCTCCCCCGCGGTGCGCAGGGGCTGCCGGCTGCCGCCCGGGTGGCGGTGGGACAAGCCGCGGCCTTTCTCCTCGGCTTCGCGCTGGCGCAAACGGTGGTATTTGAGGATTATGTGCCCTTTGGCGTAGCGGCTGCTGCCGCGGCGTCGCGCGAATACACCATTGCCACCGCCCTAGGGGCCATTGGGGGCAGCATTTTGTCCTCCGGCGCGGCGGGGGGATTTCGCATGATTGCGGCGGTGTTTGCCGCCGCGGCCATCCGAATGCTCACCTCAGGCATGTTCCGTGCGGCGAAAGGCGCGCCCTTTGCCGCCGCCGTCTCTTTCGTCTGTGTGATGGCCACCGGGCTGGTGGTCATGACGGTGCAGGGGGCTTCGACCACGGGGGTCATCCTTTATCTGGCGGAGGGAATGCTGTCCGGCGGGGCGGCTTATTTTTTCCGGCGCACCGTTACTATGACCAAAGGCTTTCGCCCAGCGGGGATGTCCTCCCAGGAGCTGACCTGTTGTCTGATTACCGCCGCGATTGTGCTGCTTGCGCTGGTGCCCTTCCGCATTGGGTATCTTTCGCCCGCGCGCATTGCCGTGGTGATGGCCGTCCTCTTTGCCGCGCGGTACGGCCGCGAGACGGGCGGCGCCATCGCTGGAATTGCGGCCGGGCTGGTCATCGCCCTGTCGAGCGATTCGCTGAGCTTTGCCGCAGCCTCCTTTGCTTTTGGCGGCCTGATGGCCGGGGTATTCGCCCCCATGGGGGCGGTCGCCTGCGCGCTGGCCTTTGCGGCGTCCAACGGCCTGTTTGCCCTTGCCGCCGTCGATTCGGTCGAGACGCTGTACATTCTTTATGAGATTCTGGCGGGCGGGGTGCTGTTCTTGGCCGTCCCCCGCAAATGGAGCGCCAAAATTGCCGAGCGCGTCGCTCCCATGCCCGAAGCATCTGGCAGCGACGGGTTGAAAAAATCGGTGGTCATGCATCTGCGGTATGCGTCGGCCGCTTTGTGCGACGTTTCTCAAACGGTCGAGCAGGTCAGCGAAAAGCTCCAGCGCATCTCCCTGCCCGGCATCGACACCGTGCTCTCTCAAACCGAAGAGACCGCCTGCCGCAACTGCGGGATGCGGGTTTACTGTTGGGAAACCGCGCGGGGAGAGACCCTGGATGCTCTGGTGGAGGCGTCCAAACAGCTTCGCCGCCGGGACAAGCTGTCCCCCAATCTACTGCCGCGGGAATTCATGGTGCGATGCGCTCATCCCGAGCGGGTACTCGGCACGCTGGAGGACAAGTTTACCGCCTTTCTCGCCCAGGAGGCGGCCGAGCGCAGGGTCAGCGAGATTCGCTCGGTCGTGTCCGAGCAGTTCGACGGCATTTCCGATATGCTCTCCGACATGGCGACGGAGATTGAAGAATCCCGCCACTACGACCCGCAGAGTGCGGCGCGCATCGACGCCGCACTGCGCGCCGCCGGCATCATTCCGGCTGACCTGTCTTGCAGCATCGACCGCTTCGGGCGTATGACGGCCGAAATCCGACTTGACGCCGAGGGGAGCGAGCGGGTCAACCGCGCCATTCTCATGCGGGAATTATCCCGCGCCTGCGGCCGGGACTTCGACGTGCCCTGCGTTACCGAAATCGCCGGCGGTAAATTATTGACCATCAGCGAAAAAGCGACTCTGTGCGTTGATTTCGGCGCGGCGCAGCATGCCTGCGGCGACAACCGGCTGTGCGGCGACGCTTACGAATACTTTGCCGACGGCAAGGGCCGCAGCGTCATGATCCTCAGCGACGGCATGGGGCAGGGGGGCCGCGCGGCGGTCGACGGAGCCATGGCCTCGGGGCTGATGGCGCGTCTGGTCAAGGCGGGATTTGGCTTCGACTGCGCGCTCAATATTGTGAACTCGGCCATGCTGTTTAAGTCGGGGGACGAATCCCTCGCTACCATTGACGTGGCCTGCATTGATTTGTTTGACGGCCGGGCCGAATTTTTCAAGGCGGGCGCGCCGGCAACCATTTTGCGCCGGGGCGGCAAGATTAGCTGCGCCGAGGGGGCTTCCCTCCCGGCTGGTATTTTGAAGGAGGTCAGCTTTGACCGTTCGAGCGTCACCCTGTCGCGGGGGGACATCGTGCTCATGGTTTCCGACGGCGTGGTGGCCGACGGCATGGATTGGATTGGGGTCGAGCTGGAGGTCTGGAAGGACGGCAGCGCCTCCCAGCTTGCCGAACATATTGCGGATTACGCCCGGCGGCGCAGGCAGACAGACAAAGAGGACGACATTACCGTTTTGGCTGCGATTATCGAAAAGGGAGTATAACAGAGCAAAGGCTTGAAAGGATTCTCTTTCGGTCCTTTGTTTTAAAAAAAACAGTCAGTCCAAACAATGGAAAAATAATTCACAAATTAAACCCATAAACTGTTGCAAAAACGACTGGATTTCTTGGTGGGAATAGTTTACAATAAAACCGATATACTATTATAGCATG
>CABQCM010000294.1 GCA_902462665.1 uncultured Oscillospiraceae bacterium
GGGAGACAGCAAGAATAGCGTTCGCCCCCAGCTTGGATTTATTCGGGGTAGCGTCTAAGGAGAGCATAGCGCAGTCGATCTCCGCCGTACGGCAGGCATCCATTCCCATCAGGGTTTCGCGCACAACCGTATTGATGTGCTCCACCGCTTTTTGGACTCCCTTTCCTCCAAAGCGGCCTTCCTCGCCGTCGCGTAGCTCGACCGCTTCAAATTGGCCCGTAGAAGCCCCGCTGGGTACCGCCGCACGTCCCTTCGCGCCACCCTCGAGCGTAACCACGGCTTCCACCGTAGGATTTCCACGGGAATCCAATATTTCCCGCCCATAAATCTGTGTGATTTTTTCTTGCATAAACTGGCTCCTCCTCTATCATGATGGTCAATATCTAGTTTGTTCCAAGCGGGCTCAGATAACCATGTTATAAAGTATGAAGCTGTTATTTTTTCCATACGCCCGCAGATAAATCACATGAGATTGCGCCGTATCCGCTCAAAATAATTTTTCTTTCCCCTCTTGACAAATTGGTCTATTGACAGTAAACTAAGCTTAGTCTATCGTCAATAGACCATTTGGGAGGAGAATATGTATGATGGAAAACCGGCTGGGTATCGTAGAATCCCGTTTTGCGGATATCATTTGGCGCAGCGAGCCTTTGTCCTCCGGCGCGCTGGTGCGGCTCTGTGAGGAAGAGCTTGGATGGAAAAAATCCACCACCTACACGGTACTGAAAAAGCTTTGCGAACGTAGGATATTCCAAAACAAAAATGGGGTCGTATCCTCCTTGACTTCCAGAGAGGCGTTCTATGCGGCGCAAAGCGAACGGTTTGTAGAGGAAACCTTTGACGGCTCGCTCCCAGCCTTTATTGCCGCGTTCACTGCGCTTAAGCCGTTGTCGGAGGAAGATGCGGCGCAAATCCGCCAAATGATCGACCGATGCGGGGAGGAATAAGCATGGATGCTGCATTTCTCGAGCTGCTCAACCGAAGCGTCGCGACAGGCTGGCTGATCCTTGCGGTCGTCTTGCTGCGCGCTCTTATGAAAAAAGCTCCGAAATGGACTCGCTGTGTACTCTGGGGATTGGTTGGCATCCGTCTAATCTGTCCATTTTCTTTTGAGAGCGTTCTCAGCCTCATTCCCAGCGCGCAGCCCCTGCCAGATAACCTCCTGAACGGTCCCTCCTTTCTTGTTGACACGGGTATAGGATTTCTAGACCGGCCGGTGAACCAATATCTCGGCAGCCGCTACTTTGAAGGTGTAAGCGTTGCAGCGGATAACGGCAGCCGCTGGATGACGGCGCTGGGTATCGTTTGGCTGGCCGGCGCAATCGTCCTGCTTCTTTATGCTGTCATAAGCTATTGCCGCCTACACCGCCGCGTGAGAACCGCGACGACTCTATGCGATAGGGTGCAAATCTGCGACGAGGTGTCCTCCCCCTTTGTTCTGGGAATCGTCCGTCCCCGTATCTATCTGCCATCTTCTCTAAACGAAGACGCCGTGGAATACGTTATCGCCCATGAAAACGCCCACATCCAGCGACGCGATCACTGGTGGAAGCCACTGGGATTTCTCCTGCTGGCTGTTTACTGGTTTCACCCGCTGGTCTGGCTTGCTTACGCTCTGTTTTGCCGGGACATTGAGCTTGCCTGCGACGAACGTGTCATCAAAACAATGAAGTTAGCGCAAAAAAAGGCCTATTCCGAAGCGTTGCTTTCGTGCGCAGTTCGCGGACGCGTTATCGCAGCTTGTCCTCTGGCATTTGGCGAAGTGAGCGTCAAGGAGCGCGTAAAAAGCGTGCTCACTTACAAAAAGCCGGCAGTATGGCTTGTCATTGCCGCGGCAGTGGGATGCGCCGCGGTTGCCCTGTGCTTTTTGACCAATCCCACCGGCGTGAAAATCACGCAGATCGACGATGGAATTCGGCAGCAGGCGCTCGATGACGTTGTGTCGATTCAGGTCGTATCCGAGAATCGGGTTTATACCATCGCGTCGCCTGCGGTAATACAAAACACGCTGGAACGTCTGGAGGACATTCGACTGGAGCGAGCGGCTTTGTCGGCAAGCCGAAGCGACGAGCGGGAGAAAACCAACACCCTGACGCTATACGATTCCCATGGCGGCAGCGCCGCGTTCTGCCTGAACCGGGAATGCACCGAGCTTTGGTGGGCCGACGGCGTCAAGCCGGGCCTGTCCCATCGGGTGCGCAATCCCGAATTGATTCGGCAGTTTTTCGAAAGTATGCCGGTAGACGGGGCGGAAGAAGCCACGAAGTACGCCTATCTTGATTCGCCCGATCCCCTGCCCCCCAGCCTGGAGCTGTCGAGCGGCAACACCTTCCGGTTTACACCCTCGACACTCAGCAGTACCATTTATCAAGGCTGGTACCAATCGGAAGGCGGTATTCTGACCCTGAGCAGCGACGATGGCAAAGCGGCCTTTGTGTTCTATGAAACAAGCGGTGGCCTGGTTTTTGATGCGGCGCGCTCTTATCCCATCCCCATGTTTCGGTACCAGCAGGACGCAGAGCCGCAATCGCCTGTGCCGGATCAAGCCTTTTTTACCCTCATAAAATAATCGTTGTTTGGCTCCCATACCAGACAAAATGATAAAACGGTCTGGCTCCCAGAAAGGGAGCCAGACCGTTTTTGTGAAAGAACGCGTTACTGTGCTTTGCAGTCCAGCGGCGTATAGCCCGCCTGCGTTACCGCGTCCATCAGCGCCTGATCGGGAACCTCAGTGTCCATGGAAACGACGGCCTGCTTCTGCTCCAGATTCACCTTGACCTCCTGCACGCCGTTCACTGCAGCGAGCGCCTTTTGCACGTGCGCCTGGCAATGGGCGCACATCATGCCATCTACCGTGAGTACTTTTGTCATAACAATTGCTCCTTTCGTTTCATCCGGCCGTTCTTCGACGGCCTTACTATCGTTTGAAACCGCCTGCGGCGAGGCCGGCGGATTACAACCAGTGAAATTTTTCCCC
>CABQCM010000295.1 GCA_902462665.1 uncultured Oscillospiraceae bacterium
GCCAGCAGCGGGAGCAGCGGCAACAGCCACGGGAGCAGCGGCGGAAACGCCGAACTCCTCTTCCAGAGCTTTCACGAGCTCGCTCAGCTCGAGAACGGTAAGGGCTTTCACGTCTTCAATCAGCTTAACAACTTTTTCCGATGCCATGATAATGTACCTCCAAATATTTTTGTTTGGTTTGATGTAGCGGCGCTGTCATGGAACAATCCACCGGCCGCGCGGGACGCTTCCCCTGTCAGGCAAGCGAACCCATGATATCCAAGGAATTACGGCAATTACGCACCTTGCTTTTCAGCAATGGCATTAAGCGCATACACCAGATTGCGCAGATTGGCGTTGAGTACGCCGACAAAGCCGGTGATCGGCGCATTGAGGCCGCCGAGAGTCTGGGCGATGAGCACCTCACGCGAAGGCAGCTTAGCAAGCGCCTCTACTCCTTGAGCGTCGAGGACATCCCCCTCCACAAAACCTGCTTTAATCTTGAAGTTGTCGTTCTTGGACGCATAGTCGCACAGAATACGAGCAGCCGCCACATAGTCGCTGTCGCTCACAGCCAGAGCCGTGGTTCCTTCGAGTACGGGATCCAACCCCTCCAGGCCAGTCTGAGCAGTGGCAAGACGCAGCAACGTGTTTTTGACAACCGCATAATCCACGCCGGCCTCCCTCAACTCTTTACGCAGCTTAGTATCGTCGGCCACGCTGATTCCTTTATAATCAACCACCACACCGGTGACGGAATTTTGCAGCTTACCAACCAATTCTGCGACGACCTGCTTTTTTTGTTCCAAAATTGCAGCACTGGGCATTTTCGTTTTCACCTCCCAAAGTACAATACAAAAAGCCCTCCCCGCGAAAGCGAGGAGGGCGAATTCACAACCAATCTGACCATGCCAAAAGACACGTCCATACTTGTTGCATTCTCTCCTCGGCAGGCGGTTTCAAACCTTTGCGCATAAAGCACCTGCTGTCTTTGGATCAGAACAGCTTATTTAATATACCATAGGATTTCATTCATGTCAAGTCTTTTCAAAGCATTATAACACACAATGACCAAAAAATTTTTGATACTTCGTATACCAGCTGCATTCACGGCAAATAAATCATAACAAAGGCTGCTAAAATAAGATAAAAGAGTGCGTCGGCTTGTTGGCCGACGCACTGTCTTTGATTGATTTAGCCGCCGTATTTTACCGCGTTCACACGGATGCCAGGGCCCATGGTCGCAGCAATGGCACAGGACTTAATGTACTGACCCTTTGCCGCAGCAGGCTTGGCTTTGGCGATGGCGCTCATAAGCGCATCAAAGTTCTCCATTAACTTCTCAGAGCCAAAGGATACTTTGCCGATGGGGCAATGGATAATGTTGGTCTTATCCAAACGGTACTCAATCTTACCAGCCTTAGCCTCGGTGACCGCCTTGGCCACATCCGGAGTAACCGTACCAGCCTTCGGATTGGGCATCAAGCCGCGGGGGCCGAGCACCTTACCGAGACGGCCAACCACACCCATCATATCCGGGGTGGCAATCACCACGTCGAAATCCATCCAGCCTTCGTTCTGAATCTTTTGCACGTACTCATCGGCGCCGACAAAATCCGCGCCGGCTTCTTCGGCAGCTTTGACGTTATCGCCCTTGGCGAACACCATCACGCGCACCTTACGGCCGGTGCCGTTGGGCAGTACAACCGCGCCGCGAACCTGCTGATCGGCATGACGGGAGTCAACGCCCAAGCGGACGTGAACCTCAACCGTCTCGTCAAACTTAGCGGTTTTGGTCTTCACCACGAGGTCCATCGCCTCTTCGGTGTCATAAAGCTTTGCGCGGTCGATCAGCTTGAGGCTGTCGACATATTTTTTACCATGTTTCATCATTATACCTCCCTACAGAGTGGTCAATCGGAAATTTCCTCCCACCCGGGAACAATCAATCGGCAACCGTAATGCCCATGCTGCGGGCCGTACCGGCGATCATGCTCATCGCCGCTTCGACCGAGGCCGCATTCAGATCGGGCATTTTCTGCTCCGCGATCTTTCTGATCTGCTCACCGGTAATCGTAGCAACCTTCGTCTTATTGGGCACACCCGACGCCTTGTCGATGCCGCACGCCTTTTTCAACAGGACGGCCGCAGGGGGCGTCTTCGTGACAAACGTAAACGAATGGTCAGCGTATACCGTGATAACGACCGGGATAACAAGTCCCACATCGTTCTTCGTGCGCTCGTTGAATTCTTTCGTGAAAGCCATGATGTTAACACCATGCTGACCGAGCGCCGGACCCACTGGCGGAGCCGGAGTGGCCTTACCTGCGGGAATTTGGAGTTTGATGTAGCCCGTAACCTTTTGAGCCATTGTTTGCACCTCCATAATAACGTGGTGAATTTCGGAGCGCGCCCATGCACGCATCCTCCCACAAGGAGCGAAAAGCTCCTATAATCAGCGGCAAAAGCCGCAAATTACCATACTTTACCCGACCAATTCCACCTGGTCGAGCTCTAGTTCCACCGGGGTTTCCCGGCCAAACATAGAAATCGTAACCCGAACAAAGTTGCGGGCTGTGTCCAGCTCGTCGACAATGCCCATGAACCCGGAAAGCGGCCCGTCGATAATCTTGACGTTGTCCCCTACCTCATAGTTGACCTCGATCGAGCGTGTTTCAACGCCGAAGCGTTCCACCTCTTTATCGGTCAAAGGAACCGGCTTGGACGCGGGGCCGACAAATCCGGTGCAGCCATGGGTATTGCGCACGACATACCAAGAGTCGTCGGTAACCACCATCTTAATAAAGACGTAGCCGGGGAAGATCTTGCGCTCGACCTCGCGCTTTTTGTTATCCTTAAGCTCAACCACCGTTTCGGTAGGAACCTTAATGTCGTAGATCAGGTCCTGCATCCCGCGGTTTTCCACCATCTTCTCAAGATTACTGGCAACCTTGTTCTCATAACCTGAATAGGTGTGTATTACATAC
>CABQCM010000296.1 GCA_902462665.1 uncultured Oscillospiraceae bacterium
CAGCCGGTGCGAGCGGAATTCTGGGGCGATGAAATTGATTCTCTCGCCTGCTTCGATCCGTTGACCCAGCGCCGGGTGGACAATCTGAAAACCGTGCGCGTCACTCCGGCGGCCGAGGTGGTCTTTGACCAGCCCGAGGCGCTGGCAAATCGGCTGGAAACGCTGGTCAAGCAGTATAAGGGCGACCAGGAGCGTGTGCGTACCCAGCTTCTCGAGGATGCGCACCGGCTGCGCGAGGGGCTGCATGTCAACGGCCCCGATCGTTATTTGCCCCTGCTGCACAAGCATCCCTCCACCCTATTCCAATACGCGGAGGACGCCTATGTTTTCGTCAGCGAGCCAAGTAAGGTAAAGGAAAAGAACCGCGTCTTTCACTGGCAGCACGAGCAGGATCTCGAGGCTTTGTTCGAACAGGGGCATCTCTGTGCCGGGCTGGACCGATTCATGCTCACAGCAGGCGAAATGACCAGTGAATTTGCCTCGCGCGGGGCGATTTATCTCGACGCGTTTGCTCATTCGGGCTACGACACCCCGGTCAAAGAGCTGGTTTCACTAAATGCGCGCCAATCCTCCCCCTGGCAGGGAGGCGTGGCGCAGTTGATGGAGGACGTCTCTCCCCTACTCGAGCGCGGCTATGCCTGTGCCGTGCTGGCTGGCGGGCAAAAGGCTGCGTCGGTGCTGGCCGACGACCTGCGTTCCCAGGGGCTGAGAGCGGAGTTTGCCAAGGACCCGTCCTCCTGCCCGGCGGGAACGGTTTGGATTACCACCGGGCGGCTTTCGGCCGGGTTGGAATATCCCGAGGCGAAATTCGCCCTCTTTACCTGCGCGCGCAGCGAAGGGCAGGCCAAACGCAAAAAACGTGGTAAGCACGCGGGCGACGCCATTCATTCCCTCGATGAGCTGCACCGGGGGGATTACGTGGTGCATTCGGCCCACGGCATCGGGATTTTTGAGGGTATCCACAAGCTGGAGGTGCAAGGGGTCACTAAGGATTATATCCGCATCAGCTACGCCGGCAGCGACGCTTTGTACGTGCCGGTGACCCAGCTCGACATGGTGTCCAAGTACATCGGCCCCTCGGGGGACGATGTGCGCGTCAAGCTTCACCGGCTGGGTGGAACCGAGTGGCAAAAAACCAAAACGCGGGTGCGCAAGGCGGTGAAAGATCTGGCCAAGGGGCTTATCGCCCTCTACTCCGAACGGATGCACACAGCCGGCTATGCCTTTTCCCCCGATACCGACCTGCAAAACGATTTTGAACGCCGGTTTGAATTTGAAGAAACCGACGACCAGCTTCGGTGCATCGATGAAATCAAATACGATATGGAGCGCCCGGTACCTATGGACCGCCTGCTGTGCGGAGACGTTGGCTTTGGCAAAACCGAGGTGGCGCTGCGCGCCGCTTTCAAGTGCATCAGCGAGGGCAAGCAGTGCGTCTTGCTCGTACCGACCACCATCTTGGCTTGGCAGCATTACCAGACCATCCTGCGCCGGATGGAGGGACTGCCGGTGACCATCGAGCTGCTCAACCGTTTCCGCTCGGCCAAACAGCAGGAGGAAACCCTGCGTCACCTGCGCAGTGGGGAGGCTGACATGGTGGTGGGCACCCACCGGCTGCTTTCCAAAGACGTTCAATTCCACGACCTTGGGCTGGTGATTATCGACGAGGAACAGCGTTTTGGCGTCGCGCAAAAGGAAAAGCTCAAGGAGCTGTTTAAATCCGTCGATGTTTTGACCCTGTCGGCTACCCCCATCCCTCGCACCCTCAACATGGCCATGTCGGGGCTGCGGGACATGTCGGTCATCGAGGAAGCTCCCCACGACCGCCATCCGGTGCAGACCTATGTGCTGGAATATGACGCGGGCGTGCTTGCCGACGCCATTCGGCGGGAGCTGCGCCGCGGCGGCCAGGTGTATTACCTGCACAACCGGGTGGAATCCATTGAACGCATCGCCGCCCGGCTGGCCCAGCGCGTCCCTGAGGCCAACATCGGCATCGCCCACGGTAAAATGAGCGAGGATGAGCTCAGCGATATCTGGCGCCGGCTGCTCGAGCAGGAAATCGACGTGCTGGTGTGCACCACCATCATCGAAACCGGCGTGGACGTTCCCAACTGCAATACCCTGATTATTGAGAACGCCGACTGCATGGGGCTTTCGCAGCTTCATCAGCTGCGCGGGCGAGTGGGACGTTCCTCCCGCCGGGCCTACGCCTACCTGACTTTCCGGCCGGGCAAGGCGCTCAGCGACACCGCCACCCGCCGGCTGGAGGCAGTGCGGGAGTTCACCGAATTCGGCTCGGGCCTCAAAATCGCCATGCGCGATCTGGAAATTCGCGGCGCGGGAAATCTGCTCGGCGGGGAACAGCACGGCCAGATGGAATCGGTGGGCTATGACATGTACCTGAAAATGCTGGCCGACGCGGTTGGGGAGGAAAAGGGCGAGACGGTGACCGCCGACCCCGAGTGCATGGTAGATCTTCAGGTTCCCGCTCACATTCCCGAGGATTATATTCCCGCCCTGCAGCAGCGGCTGGGGGTTTACCGTCGCATCGCGGATATCCGTACGCAGGACGACCAGTTTGACGTGACCGACGAGCTGATCGACCGGTTTGGGGAACCGCCCGCCGCGGTCAAAGGACTCATCGACGTGGCTCTGCTGCGCAACATGGCGGCCGCGCTCGGCATTCACGAGGTCACACAGAAGGAAAATTCGCTGCTGCTCTATCCCAACCGGCTCGATATGGAGCTATGCGGCGCGCTGGCCTCCGCCCTGCGGGGGCGCGTCATGGTCAACGCGGGCAACACCCCTTATATCGCCTTTAAAATGCTGAAGGGGCAAAAGCCGATCGACGCTTTGCGCGAAGTACTCACCTGCGCCCAGGCCGCCGGGGGTACACAGCCCGCGAGCGAGGAATGACGTTGGCCACTCCGTCTGATTTTCAGAAAG
>CABQCM010000297.1 GCA_902462665.1 uncultured Oscillospiraceae bacterium
GACGGTTGCCCGTGGTAGGGGCGACTGTTCCTAGGATTCTGGCTTAGAAACAGCCGCTCGGGATAAACCGGGCGGCTATTTCTTTTTGTGCGTCAAGCACAAATTGACAATTGCAACGATCAAACCGTATGCCCCAACTTTTGTGGCATATTTTCTTTTCTACGGCATACGGCTGAAAAAGCTTCGCTTTTTCCTAACCTTTTTTGCATCCTTTCTCCTTGTAGAGAAACAATTCCGCCCTTGCGGCCGGTTGGTTTCTCTCCCGGCACCTTTATCATACAAGATTGGAAATATTTCGTCAACTGTTTTTGCCATATGATTTATTGCGAAAACAAATATCCTGTTATCACACCCTTGCCTCGAGCAAAAAATTATAAAATTTGCTTGACAAGGCAATCTGAGCGTGCTAAGATATTAAAAAATAAAACCGTTGAAGCGGAGATAACGGCAGTTATGATCCCACAGAGAGCCTGCGTTGCTGAGAGTCAGGTGGAACACAGATTGTCAAATGGACCGCGGAGGGCGCAGTCAAAGGCGCAAGCTGAGTATTCTGCGACGTGAGGGCATACGTCAGTTGCCGGGGATATGCTGGTATCCCGCAAAGCGCACGGCGTTTGGCCGTGAATCAAGGTGGCACCGCGAGTCTATGACCCGTCCTTGACAGTTTTCTGTCGGGAACGGGTCTTTTTTGTTGTTTGGAAAGGAAGGATGACCATGTCAAAAGGACGCTTTGGCGTGCACGGCGGGCAGTATATCCCCGAGACGCTCATGAACGCGGTCACGCAATTAGAGGAAGCTTACGAGCATTACCGCCAGGATCCGGCTTTCAATGCCGAGCTTAGCGAGCTGCTCAACGAATACGCCGGCCGGCCCTCCCGCCTCTACTACGCGCGGAATATGACAGCCGATTTGGGCGGGGCGAAGATTTATCTCAAACGAGAGGACCTCAATCACACCGGCTCCCACAAAATCAACAACGTGCTGGGGCAGGCCCTGCTGGCCAAAAAGATGGGAAAGACCCGCCTGATTGCCGAGACGGGCGCGGGCCAGCACGGCGTGGCCACCGCCACTGCCGCCGCGCTCATGGGTATGGAATGCGAGGTCTTTATGGGCAAGGAGGACACCGAGCGCCAGGCACTCAACGTCTACCGAATGCGGCTGCTCGGCGCGCGGGTGCATCCCGTGTCCTCCGGCACGGCCACCCTCAAGGACGCGGTGAGCGAAACCATGCGGGAGTGGACCAACCGCATCGAGGACACCCACTATGTACTCGGCTCGGTCATGGGGCCGCACCCCTTTCCCACCATTGTGCGGGATTTTCAGGCGGTCATCTCCCGCGAAATCAAACAGCAGCTCGAGGAGAAGGAGGGACGGCTGCCCGACGCGGTCATTGCCTGCGTGGGCGGCGGTTCCAACGCCATGGGCGCGTTCTATCATTTCATTGATGATAAGTCGGTGCGGCTGATTGGCTGCGAGGCGGCGGGGCGCGGGGTCGGCACCTTCGAGACGGCGGCCACCATCGCCACCGGCAAGCTGGGGATTTTTCACGGGATGAAGAGCTACTTCTGTCAAGACGAATACGGCCAGATTGCCCCGGTTTACTCCATTTCCGCCGGACTGGACTATCCCGGCGTCGGGCCGGAGCACGCTATGCTGCACGACATGGGGCGGGCGGAGTATATCCCGGTCACCGACGACGAGGCGGTGGACGCTTTTGAATACCTTTCCCGTATCGAGGGCGTCATTCCCGCCATCGAATCGGCCCACGCGGTGGCCTATGCTAGACAACTGGCCCCCACGATGGGCAAGGATCAAATCATCGTCATCAATATTTCCGGTCGGGGCGACAAGGATTGTGCGGCCATCGCCCGCTACCGGGGGGAGGAGATATCCGAATGAGCCGAATTCAAACAGCCTTTGATCATGGCAAAGCCTTTATTCCCTTTTTGACCTGCGCCGATCCGGATTTGGAAACCACCGAAAAGCTGGTTCTCGCCATGGCGCAGGCGGGGGCGGATCTGATTGAGCTGGGCATTCCGTTTTCCGACCCGGTGGCCGAAGGGCCGGTGATTCAGCAGGCCAATGTCCGCGCGTTGTCCGGCGGCGTGACCACCGACCGCATTTTTGAGCTGGTGCACCGACTGCGGCAGCGCGTTGAGCAGCCCATGGTCTTTATGACCTACGCCAATGTGGTGTTTTCCTACGGCGTCGAGCGGTTTGCGCAGACCGCCGCGCAGGCCGGGATGGACGGATTGATTTTGCCCGACGTGCCTTTGGAGGAAAAGGAGGAATTTGCCCCCGCTTTCCGACAGCAGGGGATGGACTTTATTTCTCTGGCCGCCCCCACCTCCCGTCAGCGGGTGGAGCGCATCGCCCAAAATGCCGAGGGCTTTGTCTACTGCGTTTCCTCGCTGGGCGTAACGGGTGTGCGCAGCCGGCTGGGCCAGGCGGCGGGGGAGCTGGTCGAGCAGGTTCGCCGGTATACCGACTGCCCCGCTGCGGTTGGGTTTGGGATTTCCACCCCCGAGCAGGCGGCCGAGGTTGCCCGGTATGCCGACGGGGTGATTGTCGGCTCGGCCATTGTCGAGCTGGTCGCCCGCTATGGACGGGAAGCGGCCCCCTATGCCGCCGATTACGTGAAAACCATGAAGCAAGCGATTGCAAACATTCAATAGAGAAAGGGGATAGAAGGATGTATCGGGATATCTTAAGTAAAATCACGACACACCAGAAGCTGAGCGAGGAAGAGATTTTCTCCCTCATCGCCGCGATTAATCAGGACGAGATTACCGACGTTCAGATTGCAGGCTTTCAGGTGGGGCTGCTCATGAAGGGAACTTCATTGGAGGAGTTGTCGGCCTTTGCCAAAGCCATGCGCGCTAACTGTGTGCCCCTTCGCCCCCAGGTCAGTGCCGAGCTGATGGACACCTGCGGCACGGGC
>CABQCM010000298.1 GCA_902462665.1 uncultured Oscillospiraceae bacterium
TTACCTTCGGGACTACGATTCGTCCGAGATCGTCCAACGGACGGATGCTACCAGTCGCTTTCAATGAAAATCCCCCCATGAAAAAATATGTAGAACTCTGATATATTGTATTCAATATACTGGATTTTACGCGTATTGTCAATACTTTTGTCGAAATATTTTACAGTAAATGGTCATTTTTTTTGGCCCGACCCCGTAACTATTAAAAAAACGGGTTCAGGAGGCCTTTGATTATGATGAATTATGTTTGGGCCGCCATGATGCTGCTGTCGGTTGCCTTTGGCGGCGCGAGCGGACGTATTGACGCCGTGTCCGAGGCCATGTTCAGCGGCGCGTCCCAGGCGGTGGAGCTTTGTCTGACCCTGCTCGGTATGCTTTGCCTGTGGAGCGGGTTAATGCGGGTGGCGGATGGAGCCGGGATTACGTCTGTATTGGGTAAGATGCTCTCGCCCATTCTGCGCGTTATTTTCCCGGGCCTACCGTCGGATTCTCCCGCTGCTCGGGCAATGTCGATGAACGTAGCGGCGAATGTTCTGGGCTTGGGCAACGCGGCGACCCCTTTGGGTCTCAAGGCCATGCAGGAGCTGCAAAAGCTCAATCCCATCAAAGACACAGCCTCCGATTATATGCTGACCTTTGTGGTGCTCAATTCCGTTTCGGTGCAGCTTATCCCTACCGGCACAGCCGTGCTTCGTGAAAATTTTGGGTCGGCCAATCCCATGGAAATCATGCCGGCCGTATGGATTTCCTCGATTGCCTCCGCCGCGGTTGGCATTGCTCTTGCCATGCTGCTTTGCCGGCGTAAAAGGAGGAAGCAAGAGGCATGATGACACTCATCGGAGCATTTGCGATGCCGGTACTGGTCTTTCTTATTATTTTCAGCGCTTTGGCCAAGGGGGTTCCGGTATTTGATTCCTTTCTAAGCGGGGCAGGGGAAGGGATATCCACCCTGGTGTCTATTTTACCCTCTCTTGTAGGATTGATTACAGCGGTGGAAATGTTCAAGGCGTCGGGCGCGCTCGATGTGCTTACCGCTGCGCTTGAGCCGGTGGCGCGTTGGATTGGGCTGCCGGGGGAGACCATGCCGCTGTTTTTGCTGCACCCCATTTCGGGCGGGGGGGCGACCGCCGTGTTTAAGAGCATTTTGGGGGATTTCGGCCCGGATTCCTATATTGGACGGGTCGCCTCGGTCATGTGCGGCGCGTCGGAAACTACGTTTTACGCCGTTACGGTCTACTATGGCTCCTGCGGAGTCAAAAAGATTCGTCATACCCTTCTCGCCGCCTTAACGGCCGATTTTGTCGCTTCCGCCATGAGCGGGGTGGCCGTGCGTCTGATTTTTGGAGCGTGATGAGGCGACGGTAGGTTCGTAAAAACACCTAATGGTAGCGCGATAGATATTTTTATAACAGTCTCCTTTCGAATAAAAAATAGTATATAACAAATTAAAATGTTTTTCTATAGTTGTTACAACACTGTAACTATTTTTATGTGAAAGCAATAAAAGTCCGCCGGAGCAATTGGCGAAATCAGCTCCGGCGGATTAAATTGTATTTGGTTTATTCGGTGACCGTCTCGATTTCCAGCTCGCTGGTGCAGTGGGGGCAGCGTGTGGCTTTCACATCAATTTCGGTGTAACAGTAGGGACAGATTTTGGTAGTCGGTGCCGATGCTTCTTCCTGAACCTTGTGCAGGCGCAGATGGGTCAGAGAGTTAATCCCTTTAACCATTAAAAAAATGACAAAGGCCATAATCAGGAAATTAATGAACTGGGTCAAGAAGCTGCCATAGGCAAACACCGGAAGCCCTCGTTCATCCCGCACCACCGAGAGGGCTGCGCCAGCCAGCTCGGGATATTTTGAAGTGTCGTACAGGGGGAGGTACAGATTGGAAAAATCCGTTTTGAAAATCATACCGACGACCGGCATGATGAGATCGTTGACTACCGACTGAATAATCCTCTGAAACGCTCCGCCGATAATCACGCCGACGGCCAAGTCGATGACGTTGCCACGCAGGGCGAACTCCTTGAATTCTTTCAGAAACTTCGATGATTTTTTTGCCAATGGACTCATCCTTTCTTTCCTTTTCGTTTTCCTTCCGTTCGATGAAATTCGACTGGTTTTTATTATATCAACCCCTCGACGTAAATGCAAGAATTCGTTACAGAAAAAAGAAAAACGTGGAGGATGCGCTAACGTCCTCCACATGAAATGTGGGCTATTGCTTGGTACGGATGCTACCGGACAGAGCGATATCTTGAAATTGAAGCTGAGAGAGTACGGAGTCATCAATTATGATAGATGTTTCTGGAGTGTCAGCATTGGGAGGATAGTAGCGTATATAAAATCCGTCTTGGAACCAATGCAGAATTCGAATGTATGTGATGCTGTGATCGAGCAATTCAAAAGGCATAATTTCCAGCACTGTATCGGCTGTTTTGGAGGTCATAGGAGCAGAACGAGCGATAAAACGGATCGTTGACGCATCGTTTGCTAACTTTGCGGAAATAGTGTTGGAGTTGGTTTCGACCGTAGTGCCTTTGGCTTGGAAATAAGAATTAACACCAGCTTTTACTACTGTAGCCTCATTTTCATTGAATGGACGAATTATGATGTAGCCACATTGTTCTGCGAATAAGAGAGATATATTTCCATCCGAATACAACTGACACCATTTTATTTTCGAAACCTCTTGGGAAAGAGTGATTAAATAGATCGCCCCTCGTTTGCGCCAGTACTGCACAGCGGCCCGGTAAACGCCGTTCTCCTCCGTCAGAGCCTTATCGCTATTTATCCAAGCGAGAAAATCATCTAAGCTGTATTCGGTGTGTTCATAAACGCTGGGATAATCAGGGGGACAGAAAAAGGCTGCGGGAGTAAAGGGTTCCGATGAAACGGGAGTGGGGATAGAAGTCGCCGGTGCGGTGGACGAAACGGGT
>CABQCM010000299.1 GCA_902462665.1 uncultured Oscillospiraceae bacterium
AAATCAATCAAAATCTCAATGAAATAAAAATGGATCAACAAATATTTACGGGGCTTGACAGAACATTAGTTCTTGGGTATACTATTCTTATCGTAAGAAATACAAAAGGATGGGTTTACAAACCATGGATATGCTGGATAAACTGAAGATTTTGACGGATGCGGCAAAATACGATGTGGCCTGTACCTCCAGCGGAGTGGACCGTGCTGGCAGTAAGCAGGGCTTGGGCAGCGCGGTAGGCTGCGGAATTTGTCATTCTTTCTCGTCGGACGGCCGGTGTATTTCCCTGCTCAAGGTTTTGATGACCAATTACTGTGAGTATGACTGCAAATATTGTGTCAACCGTCGTTCCAACGATGTGCAGCGCACCGCCTTTACGCCGCGCGAGCTGGCCGAGCTGACCATTCAGTTTTACCGCCGCAATTATATTGAGGGTCTGTTTCTGAGCTCGGGGATTCTTCGAAATCCCGACTATACCTGCGAGCAGATGATTGGGGCCATTGAAATTTTGCGAAATGAATACCATTTTCATGGTTATATTCACGCCAAAGCCATACCAGGAGCGGATAATCGGCTGCTTACCCGTCTGGGGATGCTGGTCGACCGCATGAGCGTCAACATTGAACTGCCCTCCCACCAGAGCCTACAGATGTTAGCTCCCGATAAATCTAAAAATTCTATTCTAACGCCAATGGGATTTATTCGAGATAAGCGTCAGGAAAACGCCAATGATTTGGTGCGTTACCAGCATGCCCCCCAGTTTGCTCCTTCTGGTCAGAGTACCCAGATGATTGTCGGTGCAACGCCCGATACGGATTATCAGATTCTCAAGTTGAGTGAGGGGTTGTATCGGAAATATAAGCTCAAACGGGTCTTTTATTCGGCATATACACCGGTGGTAGAACATTCTCTGTTGCCTGCGCTAAATACCCGGCCGCCTTTGCTGCGGGAGCATCGGTTGTATCAGGCCGACTGGCTACTGCGATTTTATGGATTCCGGGCGGATGAACTGCTGGACGAGGCGCATCCCAGCTTCCATCCTCTGCTTGATCCAAAGTGCAATTGGGCGCTCAACCATCCTGAGCTGTATCCGGTTGAAGTCAATAAAGCGCCCATGGACGTTCTGTTGCGAGTGCCGGGCATCGGAACCACCAGCGCCAAACGCATTGTCACAGCCCGCAGAACCGGGCCGCTGCACTACGATGGGCTCAAAAAAATCGGCGTTGTACTCAAACGGGCGCAATATTTTATCACCTGCAATGGCAAGATGGCTGCAGGACTTCGCATTACTCAGGATACCATTCTGCGTTCGTTGGCCAGCCAGCAAGGATTGAATTTAATGAGTGAAAGCTTCCCGAACGCTCCCGAACAGCTTTCACTTTTTGGCCAAGACCGAATTACCATGGAGGACGTGAAACAATGCTTAACCGGGCAGATGTAATTTATTCCTACGACGGCACCTATGACGGTTTTCTGTGCTGCGTTTTTGAGAGCTTTTTGAAAAAGGAAATGCCCCATGCCATCATTACTGCCGATACCCCTCAACTTTCTTTGATGGCCACCAGAACAATTGTAACCGAGCCGGACAAAGCGGCGCGGGTTCAGGCCTCCCTCCCCCGCCGTATGGGGATACAGGCGACGGAACAGGTTAATTTATGCTATCTCACCTGTTTGGAGGACAAGGAAATGACGATGCTGGATTTTATCCATCAGGGGTTTGAGCATGGTCCGGAAGTGCTCAGCCGCCTAACCGACGACACTGTGCATACTATCCGCCATGCGGTAGGGAGTCTGACCGGAGAAAGTCATCTTCTTAAGGGCTTTATCCGATTTGCGGACTATGAGGGGATGCTGGTGTCGGTAATCCATCCGAAAAATTTAGTGCTCCCGCTGTTGCGGGAGCACTTCTGCGGTCGATTTTGTAACGAAAACTTTGTTATTTATGATGAGAATCATGGAATGGGACTCGTCTACCGTCCATATGAATGGCGTATTGTTCCCATCGACGATCTAACCCTGCGGGAGCCGGACGAAAACGAGAAACGGTATCAGGCGCTTTGGCGTAAATATTACGATACCATCGCAATTAAGGCGCGCTATAATCCCGTATGCCGTCGCAATCATATGCCCAAGCGATATTGGGATTATATGACCGAATTCGGCTCGACTGCTGTTCAGCACCGCATTCGCCGCGACCTTCCCAACATTGAAGGTAAAAGCCCTGCATCGGAACAAATTGGATCGTCCAATCGTTCTCCCTCACCCTAAGGATGTTGGTTACTGCACGTGAGACAAATTTTCCTGTGCGGGATTGTCGATAAGCTGTCCGCGATAGTCAAACCTCGAACCGTGACAAGGGCAGTCCCAGCTTTTTTCATCCGGGTTCCATTCGAGCTGGCATCCCAAATGAGGGCAACGCGCCGACACAGCGTAAGTCTCCCCTTGTTCATTTTTGTATACACCGACCTTTTCCCCTTCCTGTTCTACGATCCCGCCATGGCCAAGGGGCAACGCTTCCAGTGAAGCGCGAGGCAACCCGAGCAGGCTTCGTGCAATACCTTTGGCAGCCTGAAGCCCCTCCTCGGCAAGAAGGCGTGCTGAAGCGGAAAGCGCAAACCGTTGCGGTGAAAAAACTTCTTCGTCAGGATGGGAACGTCCGGCAAGCTGCTGCGTTAAGATTTGAGCGGCCGCCATGGAGGTCGTCATGCCCCACTTCTGAAAGCCAGTGGCCACATACCAACCGTCGGTTCCCGAAGAGAAGGGACCGATATAAGGGATCCCGTCTAACGTCATGCAATCCTGCGCCGACCAATGGGCACATTCATTGCTGTGAGGCCATAGTTCGATTGCTTTACGGCGCAACTGGTCATAACGGCCGCCTTTGGAATTTTCCCCTGTTCGATGATTACCGCCGCCAAGCAA
>CABQCM010000300.1 GCA_902462665.1 uncultured Oscillospiraceae bacterium
CAAAGGAGCCGCACGCCCGCTCCCTGGCGAAACATACGACTCCCCAGCGACAGGAAGTTTCTTTCCCTTATTATATCCCATTTGGAGGAAAAATCAAGCGCAAACCGCCTATTCCACGCCGCCTTTTGCCTTGGCCTCCTCCATCACCTTCTGAGCGACCTGGGGCGGCGCGTCCTCATACCGTTCAAACTCCACGGTAAAGCTGCCTCTCCCCTGGGTGATGGAACGCAGTACGGTCGCAAAATCTCCCATTTCGGCCAGCGGTACCTCCGCCTCAATCTCCTGAGCGCCCTCGGCGGGATTCATCCCCAGCACGCGGCCGCGGCGTTTGTTCACATCCCCGATGATATCGCCCATATTGTCGTCGGGCACGACCGCTTTGAGACGGCCAATGGGTTCGAGCAACACGGGCGACGCTGTGGGAAAGCCCGCTTTAAAGGCCAACGCGGCCGCCGTTTTGAAGGACATTTCGGAGGAATCCACCGGGTGATAAGAGCCGTCCACCAGCGTCGCCTTGACTCCCACCACCGGATACCCGGCCAGCAGTCCCCGCGTCATACAGTCACGCAGCCCCTTTTCCACCGCAGGGAAGAAGTTCTTGGGCACCGAACCTCCGAATACCTTTTCTTCAAACACAAGATCGTCGCTTTCGCACGGCTCAAACTCAATCCATACATCGCCGAACTGGCCGTGGCCGCCCGATTGCTTTTTGTGCCTGCCCTGCACCTTGACCTTTTTGCGGATGGTTTCGCGATAGGCTACCCTCGGCACGGACAGCACCACGTCCACGCCGAACTTATTTTTCAATTTGGAGGCTACCACGTCAAGGTGCTGCTCCCCGAGTCCGGAGAGAATCAGCTCATGCGTCTCGTGGTTTTGCTCGTAGCGGATGGTCGGATCCTCCTCGGACAGCCGACCCAGCCCGGCCACGATTTTATCCTCGTCCCCCTTATTTTTGGGACGCACCGCCATGGACAGGCAGGCGGCCGGGAAATCAATCGACTTTAAAGTCAGCGGGTTCTGCTGGGAAGTCAGGGTATCCCCTGTGACCACCCCGGCCAGCTTGGCTACCGCGCCGATGTCCCCCGCGCCGACGCTGGATGTATCCTCCTGCTTGCCGCCGCGCACAAGCACCACTTTGCCAATGCGCTCCATCGACTGTGTGCGGGCGTTGACCACCTGGGAATCGGCTGTGAGCTTGCCCGAAACCACCTTAAAGTAGGACAGCTTTCCCACAAAGGGGTCGGCAATGGTTTTAAACACCACGGCGGCCAGAGGACCGTCGTCCTGCGCGTGCAGCTCGACCGGCTTGCCCTGCGCGTCGGTCGCCGTTTCCCCAGCGGCTTCGGCAGCTGAGGGAAGATATCGACAAATGCCGTCCAGCAGCAGGTCAATGCCCTGCATGGCCCCGCCTGTGCCGCAAAAAACCGGCATTAACTCGCCCGAACGCAGGCCTGTTTTCAGTCCGCGCGCGCGTTCCTCCGGCGTGAGCGAACCGGCGTCGAAAAACCGTTCCATCAATTCCTCGTCCACGCCGGCCACCGCCTCGTCGAGCTGGGCAATCCGCCCGGCAAAGAGAGACAAATCGGGCGTGACCGGGGACGCTTTGCCATTCTGATATGTAACTGCTTCTTCGGTAACCAGATTGACGTAATACTCCACCTTATGGTTGACCACATGGGGTGCGATGACCGGACAGACCCCCGCGCCAAACGCCGCCGTTAGGTTGTCGAGCACCTTATCGTAGTCGGCGTGCTCAGAGTCCAGCTTACCGATGAAAAATAGACGTGCAATCCCCCGCGCCCCGGCCGCTTTATAAGCCTTTTCCGCGCCGACGGTCACCCCCGATTTTCCCGAGAGCACAATCAAAGCCGCGTCGGCTGCGCGCATCCCCTCGTACAGCCCGCCGGCAAAATCGAACAACCCCGGCGTATCGATCAGGTTGATCTTGTTCCCATTCCACTCAAGGGGCGCGACGGCGGTTGACACCGAAACTTTGCGCTTTTTTTCTTCGCCGTCAAAGTCGAGCACCGTGTTGCCGTCCGCCACCTTGCCCAGGCGATCTGCCGCCTTGGAAAGATAGAGCATTGCTTCAGCAAGAGAGGTCTTTCCCGACCCGCCATGGCCGGCCAGCGCGATATTTTTCAGGTTAGAAGCGGAATACTGTTTCAAGATATACACCCTTTCGTTTCATGCCGTACGTCCGGCAGTGATTTTTTGTCACGCGGCGGCTCAACCGTTCCCATACCGGCATAAAAAAGGGATTTTGTTCTCACAGCGACCTCCATTGTCCCGCCTGAGAACGGAAAGAGAACAACCGTGTTTATATTATGATACCATAATATTTTTTAAAATTCAAGCAATTTTATTGTCGTTTTAACCAATAAGATGTACAAGTTTGCTTGCTTTTTCATGGTTCCAATTTCATTTTTAAAATCACTTTACAAAGAGAACCCCTCCTGCGGCTCTCCCTGCGTCAGTAGCAGCACAGCGCAGGCGGCGAGCAGAGCATATCCCTCAAGCGGTGAGGATAAATGCACCGGAATTTCCTGCGCTTCAATGACGCCTCCCTGTAAATCGACAATCTGCCGCTGAACGCTCACCGCGGCCGATGGCTTTTGCAAACCGGATAAAGTCACCGTGTCGCGTGCGGACATACCGCATACCACCGCCGGGCAACCCGTATGCCGCAGCAGGTCAAGCGAAGAAGCCGAGGCGCTGTGCGCCACTGCGGTAAATCCCGCGGGAAGAGCAATCGGCGCGGGGCAAGACACCTTATCTTTGAACACGAAAACGCCCCGCTCCACGTTTAGTCGGGGCGGGGTTTCGTATTCGGCAATGAGATACCGGGGCGCTGGGTCGGCTGTCCCCTCGGCTCGCCCGGCGCTG